>NZ_JBEYFP010000728.1:0-2895 GCF_040634455.1 Kitasatospora sp. NPDC007106 | reverse complement strand
GCGGCCCGCGGGGCCGGAGCCGGTGGCAGGGCCGGAGCGGGCGGCGGGGCGGGAAGGTGTTCCGGCTGGGCGCTCATGCGAGTCTCCTCCACTTCGTCCCCGGTCACGGTACGGCAATCGGCACCCGGCGGTGACCTGCATCGCACCGAATTTCCCTGCCCGTCCGCCGGCTTCGGGGCGGGGGTGTCGGCGGGGGCGGCCGCGGGCCCCGGGGGCGTGCCGGGCGCAGTGCCCGGTGCCCGCGATGCCCGCGGTGCTGGCGGGTTAGCGGGTTAGCGGGTTAGCGGGCCGGCGGGTTCGCTGCTTTCCCTGTCGCCGGCCTCGCGGCGGTCCCCGTCCGCGCCGGGCGGCGGACCTGCCCGCCGGACGGACGGCGCCGCCGGGAGCAGGCCGGGGCGGTCGGTGGGCGGGGAGGGGCCGGCGTGATCGGTGAGGCCGGCGCGGTCGGTGGGCGGGGAGGGTTTCGCCGTGGCGGGTCAGTACTGGACGTCGATCGCCTGGATCCGGGTGAATTCGACTTCGAGTCCGGCGGCCCGTCCGCCGTCCTTGAAATAGATTTCCTGGAATCCCTCGGCCATGATCTCGCGCATGGTTCGGTCGCCGGCGCCCTGCTCCTGGGCGGTGAAGAGGCGGTCGGCGTATGCCGGGGGGAGGTGGACGGTCAGGTGGCGCAGCCGGGGCTCGTCGGTGGTGCCGACGGGGGCGGTGTAGCCGAAGTGCGCCCACACCTCCACGGTGATGCCCGTGCTGGTCGCCGCCTTCTTGCGGGCCTGGCGGCGGATGCCGGGCTGCCACGCCCGCCGGACCTCGCGGGCCAGGGCCTGGCGCAGTGCGCTGCGGGGGGTCTTGCGCTGTCCGGCGAGGTAGCGTTCGACGGTGCGGCGGCTCACGCCGAGTCGGGCGGCGACGGCCGCGGTGTCGCCCTTGGCGGCCTTGGTCAGCAGTCGCATCTGGGCCTGTGCGCCCTTGGGCGGGGTTTTGGTGAAGTGGCCGGGTGCGGCCCGGTCCAGGGCGTCGGTGATCTCCTCCACGGCTGGCTACTTCCCTTCGACGGCGCCGGAGTCGTAGCCCTTGATGTGGCGGGCCGGGTTCAGGGGCTGGTCGCGTTCGAGCCAGTCGACGGCGGTGAGCATCGTCTGGACGCCCTCGAGCTTCGCCAGGCCGGGGGTGGCGCCGAGCCGGAACGTACCCGGGAGCACGCCCTTGCCGGAGCCGGTGAGCGGCAGGAAGTCCAGCGGGCCGGGGCCGGGTGAGGCGTAGACGACGCAGTCGTTGTTGACGCCGAGCGGGTAGCGGCCGTTCGCCCGGGCGACGTTCGCCATCTTGCGGTGCATGTTCACCCTCGCCTTGGCGATGACCGCGGCCCGGATGTCCGGGCGCCAGGTCTCCCGTTCCAGCGCCGGCCACGGTTCGCCCTTGGTGTAGGCCAGGCCCTGGGGGCGTTCGCGGAGCTTGCCGATCCCGAACTTCACCGTCGACTTCACCGCGGACAGGACGATCGCGACCTGGTGGTGGCGCCAGGCGGCCGCGCGCAGTTGGTCGTCGCCCGCGCCGGCCAGGTGGCCGAGGCCTTCGGCCGTGAGTGCGGTGCGCAGCGCGTCGAGGTCGTCGCCGGCGTCCTTGAGGAGGCGGTGGGCGGCCATCGCGGCGAGGAAGGCGCGTTCGTCGGTGTCCTTGTCGGTGGGGATGCCGGCCTCGGCCATGGTGGTGACGTAGGCCTCGCGCAGGCGGTCGTGCCAGGGGTCGAGGTAGGCGCCGGTCCTCTCCCGCAGGTACGCCTCGATCGGCTGGACGTCGTGGCCGAGTTCGACGGCGTAGGCGACGGTGGGGGTGGCGTACCAGGCCGGGCCTTGGGGGTGCCTGCCGGTGGGGGTGAACGGGGAGGGCAGGCGGGGGTCGGTCGGGATGTGGGACAGGTCGACGAGCCAGGAGCCGGGCGCCTTCTTGTCGAAGGCGGGCCGGTGGAGGTGGACCGGGCCGGACAGGCCGACGTTCAGGCGTGCGGCGGCGGCGAGGTAGGCGGTGTTGATGTCGATGCCGACCGCGTACGGTTCGATCATTTCCGCCTCGGAGAGGGTCTCGACGGGGCGCAGCCACTGGTAGGACTCCTCGTCGAGGAACCCGCCGGTCCAGTCCTGGGCGGCCGGGTGCTCCGGCGGGACCTCCGGCGGCGCCGCCTGGACGGCCTCGGTCAGCGCGCCCGGCATCGGCCCGGGCACCCATCCGCCGCTCGCCTCGTCGCGGACCGCCCGGGTCGGCGGGCGCAGCGCGGTCATCAGTTCCAGGCCGCAGGTGGCACTCGAGCCACGGGGGGTGATGACCCGTTGGGCGTAGACGCCCAGGACGCGGGCCAGGTCCGGGGCGGGCAGGCTCGCGGCGTCGCCCCAGGCACGGGGGTCCAGGGCGCGCCAGGGCAGGACGGCGAGTTGCAGGCACTGACGGCGGCCGTCCTTGACCGGCTTGTAGATGCGGGCCCAGGGGCCGAAGCCGCGGCGGGTGAGCTGCCACTTCGAGCGGGTGAGTGCCTTGACCGCCTTGTGGTCGTCCGGGAGTCGCTGGCTGCGGCGGGTGGCGGGGTCGTCGTCGAGGGTGGGCGGCAGGCCGAGCCTTTCGGCGGCGGCCGCGGTGAGGACGAGCAGCGGGTCGGAGTCCTTCCCGTTGCGGTGCAGCCGGGCCGCGCCCAGGCCGGAGGCGGTCAGCGCCCACGCGGCGAGCTGCGCCAGCGTGGTGGCCGGGCAGTCCAGGACGAGGCCGCCGACGCCGTACGCGGTGCCGTCGCCGTCGAGCACGGCCAGCGGCCCGTTGGGGAACTGCCCGTCGAAGTACGGCGCGGGACGCGCCGCACGGCGCGGCTGCGGCTGCGGCTGCGGCTGCGGCTGCGGCTGCGGCTGCGGC
>NZ_JBEYFP010000727.1:0-2898 GCF_040634455.1 Kitasatospora sp. NPDC007106 | reverse complement strand
GGTGCGCGTGCCCGGACGGCCGGGCCCGTGCCCCGCGGCTCGGCCGCGTCCGGGCGCGGCGGGACGCCCGGGAGGGGGCCGCACCACGTCCGGGTGCCGCCCGGGCGGCGTACCGACGAGCGTCCGGTGACGGCTTTCTGACGCTCCGTCGGTGTTCAGTAAAGGGATGTCAAAACCGGCCGGCCCGACTCGGAAACCCCTTCGAAAACAAACCGGTTGGTCTGTAGGATTGGGGACACCCGGTGAACACCCGAAGGGGGATTTGTACGGTGTCCCAGATACTGGACCTGCGTCCGGAGGATGTGCTGTTCGCCCGCACGGTCGACCGCGCGCTCGTGCACCGGGCCGCGGTGTCGGAGGTGCTCCTGACGGACTGCCGACCGGTCGGCGACCTGGACTTCGTCCTCGGCGCGCAATGGCCCCGCGGCCACGGCTTCCACCTGCCGGTCGCCGACCGCTGGTACGACCCCGTCCTGATGGCGGAGACGGTCCGCCAGGCCGGCCTGGTCGTCGCGCACACCGCCTTCGGCGTCCCGCTCGACCGGCACTTCCTCATGTGGGACGTGGCCTTCGAGGCCGACCCGGCCGCGCTCGCCTTCACCGGCGCGCCCGCCAACCTCTCGCTCATGGCCACCTGCGAGGACGTCCGCCGGCGCGGCACCGGCCTCGCCGGCATGCGGATCCGGATGCACGTGCTGCGCGACGGCCGGGCCCTCGGCACCGCCACCGGCGCGCTCAGCTGCACCACCCCGGGCGCCTACCGCAGGCTGCGCGGCGACCGGCTCGCCGCCGCCTTCGAGCGGCCGCTGCCGCCGCTGCCCGTGCCGCCGCCGCTGGTCGGCCGCGACCGGGCCGCCGACGTGGTGCTCGCGCCCACCGCCCAGCCGCAGGTCTGGCAGGTCCGCTCGGAGCGCAGCCACCCGGTGCTGTTCGACCACGAGGTCGACCACGTGCCCGGCATGGTGCTGGTCGAGGCGATGCGGCAGGCCGCCTGCCTCGCCACCGGCCGGCCCGCGCCGCTGGTCACCGCGCTCTCGGCGTCCTTCCGCCGGTACGTCGAGTTCGACGGGCCCTGTCTCGTCCGGGCCGAGGCGGGTGCCGCCTCGGTGCACGGGACGGCGGTCGAGGTCGTCATGGAGCAGGGCGGCGAGACCGTGGCGCACGGCAGCCTCCGGGTCCTGCCGACCGGCTGAGCCGTCGTCCGGTCCGGGTCCCGCGCCACGGGACGGCGCGGGCGGGTGCCGGGGCGGGCTCAGGCGCCGGTCGGCGCGTTCGCCAGCGCCGCCGTGGCGCGGCCCAGCAGGGCCAGCAGCCGCTCGCGCTCCTCGGCGTCGAACTCCGCGTCGAGGGCCTGCTCCACCGCCATCGCCGCCTGGTCGGCCCTGGCCAGCAGGGTGCGGCCGCTCCTGGTCAGCCGGGCCTCCAGGATGTGCTGGTGGATCGGGTGCGGCTTGCGTTCGACGAGCCCGCGCCCCTCCAGGGTGCCCAGCACGGAGGACATCGTCTGCGGGGTGACCAGGCAGCGCCGGGCCAGTGCCGCCCCGGACAGCCCGGGCTCCTCCGACAGCACCAGCAGCACGGTGTACTGCGGGGTGCTGAGCTTGAACGGGCGCAGTGCCGCATGCTTGGCCGCGATCAGCTCCTGCTCGGCGCGCTTGATGTGGTGGCCGAGGCGCTGGTCGATAGGCATCGTCATGCCCACCTGTATATCAGGCATCTTAGGTCTGTATGAAGCCTGCGTGTCGTGGAGGCGGTACCGTACCGCGCGGTCGGTCCGTTCCGGAGCCGCCGCGCGGCGCTCCGCCGTGCCCGCGTCGGGGCCGGTCGCGGCGGTCCCCGGGCGCCCCGTCCGCCCGGGCGGGCCCGGCCCGACACACCGTCACCCGGCGGTCCGCGGGCGCGGTGCCGACGTACATTGACGGAATGATCACGTACGTGGAGCGGCAGGCGGGGGAGCTGGCGGCGGCGGGCCGCTGGCCGGAACTGCTCGGACTGTTCCGGCGGCTGCGCGACACCTCCCCCCGCACGGCCGGCCCGATCGGGCACCTCCTCGCGTACAAGGCCCCGCCGGAGCACGCCGCCCGGCTCTTCGACCGGGACGGCGGCCCGCACGCCGCCGCCGGCGAGCACGACCACGACGCGGGACCGCTCTGGGAGGTCCTCGCCACCCGGCACTCCTGGCGCCGGCTCGCCCCGCTGCTGGAGCCCGCGCCGGTGCGGCGGCTGGTCGCCCACACCCGCGCCCTGCTCGGCGAGGAGGTCGCCGGCCGCGCCGAGGCCGACCCGGAGGGCGTGCCGTTCGCGCTGGAGCCCTGGGAGCAGGCCGGCTGGGAGGAGGGCGTCCGGGTGCGCGACTACCTGCCGGCCGGCGGAGCCCGGCGGGCGCTGTTCGCGCTGCCCGACACCCGCGAGGACCTCGTCCGCCTCGACCTCCCGGTCGCCGGCCGGCCGGTCGCCGGTTTCGCCGGGGCGCGGCTGTCGCACACGCTCGCGCCCTGGCTCACCGCGGTCTGCGTGCAGGGCACGGCCCCCGACGCCGCCGCCCGGCTCGCCCCCGGCCGCCGGGTGCTGGCCGGGCACCTGCCCTTCGCCGCCGCGTACCCGGCCCTCGTCCAGGCGGCCTCCGGCACGCCCCGGCTCGGCACCGCCCACGGCCGCCTCGCCGTCTGGCACCTGCTCGCCGCGATGGCCGGCACCGCCCGGCCGGTGGCGGCCGAGGTCAACGCCCTGGTCGCCCGGCTGCGCTGCCTCGCCTGGTCGGAGCCGCGCGACGAGCTCTGGTACCTGCACCTCGCGCTGGAGGACCCGGCCACCGGCCTGGCCTGGGCCGTCAGCGGCACCGCCGAGGCCTGGGGCGTACCGCAGCAGCCGGGGGTCGACGGGCTTCATCAGTGGTGC
>NZ_JBEYFP010000726.1:0-2902 GCF_040634455.1 Kitasatospora sp. NPDC007106 | reverse complement strand
GCCGCGCTCGACCTCGACCGGCCCGCCACCGTCCGACCGGCGGGCGGGCTCTGATCCGGGCGGCGCTCGGCGCCGCCGGCGTGTCGGGCGCCGCTTCCCGGCTTCCGTCAGCGGTCCTCGCCGCGCCCGCCGAGGGAGTCGGTGATCGACTCCACGACACCGGCGACGACCCCCTTGGCCTTCTTGTGGGCGATGCCTTCCACGGCCTTGCCGGCGGAGCCGCCGATCATGTCGGTGAGCCTGGCGGGGGCGTTGCGGCCGGACTCCAGGTCGAGCCGGTTGCAGGCCTCCGCGAACCGCAGATAGGTGTCGACGCTGGCCACGACCACCCGCACGTCGACCTTCAGGATCTCGATCCCGAGCAGGGAGACCCGCACGAACACGTCGATGACCAGGCCCCGGTCCAGGATCAGCTCCACGACGTCGTACAGCGTTCCCGAACCCGCACCCCCGGTGCTCGCTGCGCCTCCGCCGCCGCTCGGCGGCAGCACGGTCATGACATCTCCCTTCCACGGTTTCCCGCCACGGCCGGCACGGCTGCTGTGAATCCCCCGGCGGGACCGGCCGGGACACCGTCGGGTCCGGCGCCGCAACCGTGCAGCTGCGACGACTGGACCGACACTCCGGCGGCCACCGCAGTCGGCCGGCCGACCGGGACACCTCGCTTCTTCACACCGCTCGCCGCGCGAAACACTCCACGGGCAACCCGCCCGGATCGTCCAGGACGTCCGCCGAACCGTCCGTGACCGCCCGGCGACGCATTCGCGGCGGATGACGGGCCGTCACCGGGGCCTCCCGCGTGGGAAGCTGTCCCGAGTCGTGGAGGGGACGTGGAGGGGGAGGCAAGGGGCTGATGGCACAGGATCTGACCGCGCTGGCCGTGGCCGTCGTCGGTGTCGCCGGCACGATGACGGCGCCGTGGCTGGCGCAGCGCGCCCGTCGGTCGGAGCTGCGGTCGGAGGCCGAGCGCGCCGACCGGACGCGACGGCAGGAGTACGAGGCCACCGAGTTCGAGCGGCGACGGGAGCGCTACGCCGTCCTCAACGAGCAGGCACGCACGTACCGCACGGCGATGCTGGACGTGGCACACGCCCTGCGCCGCGGGGAGACGGTGCCACCGCAGGAGTGGGAGGCCCTGGCGGAGGCGCGCACCGCCTTCCGCGCGGAGTACGCGCAGGCACAGATGGTGCTCCCCGAGCCGACCCTGGACATCGTCTCCGAAGTGAACCGCGGCCTCAGCCACGGCTACCGGCTTCTTCGGCTGGCGGAGGCGGCTTCCGGCTCGCGGGCCGAGGCCGGGGCGGCCGTCAGCTGGCTGGAACGGCCGCTGTCGGACGGTGTGTGGCTGCTGCGCCGTGCGCTCCGGGAGGACCTGGGCGTCGCGGACGCCACGGCCGACCTGCCGGGGCGGGCGGCCCAGCTCCGTACGGCGCGCCGCGGCCAGGCCGCCGTGTTCCCCGCTCTGCCGCAGGTCCGCGACGAGTCATGACGGCTGACGGCGCCCGCCGGCCGGGGCGGTCGTCCCGTCCGGCAAGGGTGTCGTCGAGGCTCGGCGTCAGGACGGGGCGAGGACGCAGAACTCGTGGCCCTCCGGGTCGGCCAGGCACGTCCACGGGACCTCGCCCTGACCGAGGTCGAGGTCGGTGGCGCCGAGGGCCCGCAGCCGCGCCACCTCCGCCGCCCGGTCGTCGCCGGGGTACGGCAGCAGGTCGAGATGGACGCGGTCCGGCACGGTCTTCACGTCGGGCGTGCGGAGGAACTCGAGGTACGGGCCGGTGCCCTTCGCGGAGCGCAGCACCGCCTGATCGTCGGTCACCTCGTGCAGGGTCCAGTCCAACGCCCCGTCCCAGAACCGGGCCATGGCCCGCGGATCCGTGCAGTCGACGACCACCGCGGCGATCGGCCCGGTGTCCCGGTAGACCTCGCGGGGCTCCAGCACGCAGAACTCGTTGCCCTCGGGGTCGGCGAGGACCGTCCACGGCACGTCGCCCTGCCCCACGTCGGCGGGCGTGGCGCCGAGTGCCCGGAGCCGCGCGACCAGCTCCGCCTGGTGGGCCGGGGAGGTGGTGGCGAGGTCGAGGTGCACCCGGTTCTTCGTCGCCGTCCTGGCCTCCGGGACGGGAACGACGTCGACGCCGAGGAAGACCGGGTCCGGCCAGGCGAGGCCGCCGGCGGGTCCGACGTAGGTGGTCGCACCGGGGTGGTAGGCACTCCAGCCGAGCGCCTCCGCCCAGAACCGGCCGACCGCTCGCCCGTCGAGGGCCTTGATGTTCACCATCACGGGTCGCAGTGCCATGCGGCCGATCCTATGCGCCCGCACCGCGACCACCCCCGGCACACGCACACGCACACGCGTGTACGGTGCGAGCCCTTGAGGTGCCGTCACCCCGGGCTCAGTGGGCGGCGGCGCGGCGGGAGACCTCGAAGGCCGTCCGGGCGCGCGGGAGGAGCGGGCCGGGACGGTGGCTGCCCCGGCGGGCGGCGGGTCCGACGATCGGTCGGCTCGGCCTCACGGCTTCCTCCAGGTGGTTCGCGGTCGGAAGTGGTGGGCGGCTACCCGTCGTTCGGGCGGTGAAGCACCGTCCCGCCGCACCGCCCCGCACGGCCCGGGGCGCACCCGGCACCGCCCTGCCGCCGTACCGACCGCCGAGGGGAGACCGGTCGGTACGGGGTTCCGGCAGGGCGGTGGCGGGTCCACCTGCGAAGGTGCGATGCGTCTGCCCCGGGCGGTGCCCGGCAAACCGGTGAGGGCGGCAAATCCGAGAGGCTGCTCCGCCTGCTGCTTCAGCTCCGCCAGCGCAGCACGGCACCGACGCCGCCGACCGGCCCCTCGGCACCGTCCGGCACCGTGATCGCCTCAGCGCGCGAGGCGATCGCGCAGCGCAGCAGCGCGTCGCCGGCC
>NZ_JBEYFP010000725.1:0-2907 GCF_040634455.1 Kitasatospora sp. NPDC007106 | reverse complement strand
GCACGAGACCCAGCGGAACGTCCTGCTGGAGGAACTCGACCCGCGGGCGAAGCTGCTGATCGGCCGGCACAAACCGCTCGGCATGATGCAGGTCCGCCGGGGCCGACGGCCTCCACCGTGCCGGCCGCCTCCACACCGAGTCCGGCGGGCAGCGGGGCGGGGTAGAGCCCCGTCCGGAAGTAGGTGTCGGCGAAGTTGAGGCCGACGGCCGCGTGGCGGATCCGGACCTCGCCCGGGCCCGGCGCCCCGACCTCGACCTCCTCCCAGCGCAGGACGTCGGGACCGCCGGTCTCGTGGAAGCGGATGGCGTGGGCCATGGGGTGCTCCGTTGCTCTGGTCTCGGGGCTGGTCATGGTGTGCCGCGGGGGTCAGTGCTTGACGTCGCGGAGCATGAAGCCGCGCTGCCCGGGGCGGCGGTTCGGCACCATGCCGAGCTGCGCCAGGGTCTCCTCGGTGTCCGCGTAGTACTCGCCGAGGTGGTAGATCTCCTTCGCCTCGGCGCCGCTCGCGACGTCGCGGCCGAGGGCGTCGGCGATCGTGACCATCTGCTCGACCTGCTGCACCGAGGTCATCCGCTCGCCCTTGCGGCCCCACAGGTTGTCCTCGTTGCCGACGCGCACGTGGCAGCCGAGGGCGATGCCGATGGCGTTCATCGGGGCGACGGCGCGCATCGAGCTCTCGATGGTGAGCACCGCGCCGTCCGGCACCCGGCGGACGAACTCGATCAGGTCGGCGGGGTGCCGGCCGGCGAAACCGCCGCCGATGGCCACGTAGTTGAGCACCAGCGGCCCGGTGTACACGCCGGAGCGGATCAGCCGCTCGACGGTCTCCAGCTGGGCGATGGTGGCGAGCTGGAAGTGCGGCTGGATGCCCTTGTCCCGCAGCCGCTCCAGGTGCTCCAGGTAGAACTCCGGCCCGGCCTCCAGGTACATGTCGCGGTACGCGCGGTAGTACTCGGGCTTGGCGATCGAGGTGCCCTCCAGGTCGTCCGCCGTCATGATCTCGACGATGTTCATCTGGCTGGTGTTGATCGCGATGGTGACCTGGTCCGGCTTGGGGTCCAGCTCCGCGAGCATGTGACGGGTGTCGTAGGACAGCCACTCGGCGTCCGCGCCCTCGCCCTCGGGGGCGAAGGAGATCGAGCCGCCGATCTGCAGCACCATGTCCGGCACCGCCTGGCGCAGCCGGCCGACCAGCTCGTTGAACATCGACAGCCGCTTGGAGCCCTTGCCGTCCAGCTCGCGGACGTGGATGTGCAGGACGGTGGCGCCCGCGTTGTAGCAGTCGACGGCCGCCTGCACGTGCTCGTCCATGGTGAGCGGCAGGTCGGGGGCGTCGCCGGGCAGCCACTCGGGCCCGTAGGGTGCGGCCTGGATGACCAGCTTCTGCTGGTTCTCGGGCAGCAGGGAGTCGTCGAGGAAGTGCACGGTCCGTCTCCTTCGTCGGATGGGGTGGGCGCCGGTGCGGCGAGGGACGCCGCGGTACGGGGCGCCGTGGCGCGAGCCGCTTCAGTGCTGAACGCTGCGGTGCTGAGCGCTTCAGTGCTGAACGCTGCGGTGCGGGGCGGTGCGGGTCCGGCCCGGCGGACGGGGCTCGGACGGCGTGGTGCTCCCGGCCGGCGGGGCGAAGGCTGAGGGTGGGCCCCCGCCCGGCCCGTCGTTGCGGGGCCGGCGGTCTCTCGCGGTGCAGCAAAGGTAGGGCGCGCCGGGCGGCCGTGCTTGACCGTGGGTGACAGCGGACTTTCCATTTGGGGACACCCGTCCCGGGGTGCCGACGCGGTCAGTGCTCCGCGGTCTGCCCCCGGCGCTCGCGCCACTCCCGGGCGGTGCAGCCGAACTGCTCGCGGAACCAGCGGGAGAACGCGCTGGGCGCCGAGAACCCCAGCAGGTCGGCGATCTCGGTGAGCGACCGCCGGCCGTTGGCCACGAACTGCTCGGCGAGCTGCACCCGCGTCGCGTTGAGCAGCGAGGAGAAGGTCTCGCCCGACTGCGCGAGATGGCGGTGCACCGTGCGCCGGTCCACGCCCAGGCTGCGGGCGACCTGCTCGATCGAGCAGCGCCCGGTCGGCAGCAGCACCTCGATCAGCTCGCGCACCCGGTCCGGCACGGTGGTGTCCCGGGGGACGGCGATGGCCTCGAAGTACTGCCGGGCGTACGTCCGCAGCTGCGGGTCGGACATCGCGTTGGGCGAGTCGAGGTCGCCCGCGTAGAAGACGATGCCGTCGAACTCCCGGCCGAACTCCACCGTCGAACCGAAGACCCGCCGGTGGGTGCCGGTGTCCGCCGGGGCGGGATGGGTGAAGCAGACGGACAGCGGACGCCAGCGGGCGCCGAGGAAGCCCAGCAGGACGCGGTGGAAGGCCCCCACGGCCAGTTCGGTCGCCTGGCGGTGCTCCAGCGGTTCGCCGAGGTCCAGCCCGACCTTGATCGTCGCCAGCCCGTCGCGCTCGGAGAGCCGGGTGTGCAGCACCTCGTTGTACATGTGCTCGTGCCGGAGCATGAGCCCGAGCGCGCTGCGCACGTCCGGCTCCTCGCGCAGGACGAGGCTGATCGGGCCGAGGCTGGAGAACCGCCGGAACTCGGACATCCGCAGGCCGAAGTCCTCGTGCCGGGCGGCGGCGGCCGAGAGCTCCAGCAGGTGGACCACGGCCGCGCCGGAGATCCACCGGTCCTGGACGGCGAGGCCGGCGGCATCCAGGCCGACCCGCTTCATCAGCGGCTGCGGGTCGAGGCCCAGCGACCGGCTCAGCTCGACGTATCCGCTCAGCGCGGCGGTGCGGACCAGTGGCCTCACGGGATCAACTCCCTCGGAGAATGTCCCCAAGTGGTAAGCCAACTGTCACGTGAAGTCAAGCAGTGCGACGGGCGGACTCCTAGCGTTGCACCACCGCCGAGCAGGTCGGCAGCC
>NZ_JBEYFP010000724.1:0-2908 GCF_040634455.1 Kitasatospora sp. NPDC007106 | reverse complement strand
GCGGCCCAGGTGGTGAGCGCGGCCCGGGGCGCGCGGGGCGCCCAGGCGCTGCGGGCGAGCTGCCGCGGCGCGAGCCAGCCGGTGACGGCCAGGAACGCGGCCAGGAGTACCAGGACGGTCATGGCCGGCCGTTCTCGGTCCGGTCGAGGATGTCGCGCAGGGTGCGGGCCTGGGTGCTGTCCATGCTGTCGACGAACAACTGCAGGGCGGCGTGCTGGTCGCCGGTGTCCCCGAGGGCGTCGCGCATGAGCTCGGCGGTGTGGGCGGCCCGGGAGCGGGTCGGCGCGTAGATCCAGGCCCGGCCCTCCTTGTGCCGGCTGAGCCAGCCCTTCTGGTGGAGGATGTCCGCGACCGTGGTCACCGTGGTGTAGGCGACCGGCCGGGTCCGGTTGAGGTCGTCGACGATCTCGCGGACGCTCGCGGGCCGGTCCCACGCCCACAGCCGCTCCATGATCTCGGCCTCCAGATGCCCGAACCCTCGCACATCGACCTCCCTTCCGTGCACACCTTAAGCCCGCGGCCGGATGCGCCCGGGACGGTGCCGCAGGCAGGGGGCGCCGGACTCCTCGGAGCCGCCGGGTGGGAAGGCCGCCCGCCCCGCCCCTCCCCGGTGGAGGAGCCCTGCCGCCGATCGGGGGTGGTGGACGGGCGGCGGGTGACGGTGCGGGGCGGCCTCCCGGATGCGGGGTGGGAGCTCACTTACGCTGGCCTGGTCCTCCGCCGGGCCGGCCCGGTGCCCTTGTACTGACGGGAGTGCAACGGTGGTCTCAGCTCCGTCGGGCCAGGGCGCGGCACCGTCCAGGCGGTCGCGGTTCCGTGCCTGGATGCTCGAGGGCATGGCGGACACCGCCAAGCAGCACCCCGGCCCGCACGCCGAACTGCCCGAGGAGCACGGCCAGCGCTGGTGGCGCGTCATGTGCCTGACCGGACTGGACTACTTCTCCACCCTCGGCTACCAGCCCGGCATTGCCGCCCTCGCGGCCGGCCTGCTCTCGCCGGTGGCCACCATCGTGCTCGTCCTCGTCACCCTGTGCGGGGCGCTGCCGGTGTACCGCCGGGTGGCGAAGGAGAGCCCGCACGGCGAGGGCTCGATCGCCATGCTGGAACGGCTGCTGAGCTTCTGGCAGGGCAAGCTGTTCGTGCTGGCGCTGCTGGGCTTCGCCGCCACCGACTTCCTCATCACCATCACGCTCTCGGCCGCCGACGCCACCGCCCACATGGTGGAGAACCCGCATCTCACCAGCAGCCTGCAGGGCCGCGAGGTGCTGATCACCCTGCTGCTCATCGCGCTGCTGGGCGCCGTCTTCCTCAAGGGGTTCAGCGAGGCGATCGGTGTCGCCGTCTTCCTGGTGGCCGTCTACCTGGCGCTGAACGTGGTGGTGGTCGCGACGGGCCTGGTGAAGGTGCTCTCCGACCCCGACCTGATCACCGACTGGACGCACGCCCTCACCGCCGAGCACGGCAACGTGGTCGCGATGATCGGCGTCTCGCTGATCGTCTTCCCCAAGCTCGCCCTCGGCCTGTCCGGCTTCGAGACCGGCGTCGCCGTGATGCCGCACATCAAGGGCGATCCCGGGGACACCGAGGAGAAGCCGGTCGGCCGGATCAGGGGCGCCCGCAAGCTGCTCACCACCGCGGCCCTGATCATGAGCGTCTTCCTGATCACCAGTAGTTTCGTCACCACCCTGCTGATCCCCGCCCCCGCCTTCGAGCCGGGCGGTGCGGCCAACGGCCGGGCCCTCGCCTACCTCGCCCACGAGTACCTCGGCACCGCCTTCGGCACCGTCTACGACATCTCCACCATCGCCATCCTCTGGTTCGCCGGCGCCTCGGCGATGGCCGGCATGCTCAATCTGATGCCGCGCTACCTGCCGCGCTACGGCATGGCCCCGCACTGGGCGCGGGCCGTCCGCCCGACCGTGCTGGTGCTGACCGCGGTGGCCTTCCTGGTCACCTGGATCTTCGACGCGAGCGTCGACAAGCAGGGCGGCGCGTACGCGACCGGCGTCCTGGTGCTGATCAGCTCGGCCGCCGTGGCCGTCACCATCGCGGCCCGCAAGGCCGGTGAGCGCCGCTGGGCGATCGGCTTCGCGGTGATCGCGGCGGTGTTCCTCTACACCACGGGCGCGAACATCGCCGAGCGGCCCGACGGCGTGAAGATCGGCGCCTGCTTCATCGCGGCGATCGTGCTGATCTCGCTGGCCTCGCGGCTCGCCCGCGCCTTCGAACTGCGGGTCACCGACGTCGTCCTCGACACCCTCGCCGAGCGGTTCGTCCGTGACGGCACGCACCGGGAGATCCGGCTGATCGCCAACGAGCCGCACCGCCGCGACCTCGTCGAGTACCGGGACAAGCTGCACCAGATCCGCGCGGACAACGCGATCCCCGCCGAGGACGACCTGGTCTTCGTCGAGGTCACCGTCCGCGACCCGTCCGACTTCGAGGCCGAACTGCAGGTGCGCGGCGAGGTGCTGCACGACCGCTTCCGGGTGCTCACCCTGGAGCACTCCAGCGTGCCCAACGCGCTCGCCGCGCTGCTGCTGCACGTCCGGGACACCACCGGGCAGCAGCCGCACATCTACTTCGAGTGGACGGAGGGCAATCCGTTCGCCCAGTTCCTGCGGTTCTTCCTGTTCGGCCAGGGCGAGGTCGCCCCGGTCACCCGCGAGGTGCTCCGCGAGGCCGAGTCGGATCCGGCGCGCCGCCCGCACGTCCACGTCGGCTGACCACCGGTCACGGACCGCCGGCCCGGGCTCAGGCCGCGGGGACCCGGGCCGGCGCGGGGCCGTGGACCCGGCGGTCCGGCCGTACCGCGAGGACCGGGCGGCGAGATCGGCAGAGCGTGGGGGGGGGGGAGAGTGGTGTGGATTGGGTGGGGATCTCGGTGGGCGGCGGGGGCTGAGACTAG
>NZ_JBEYFP010000723.1:0-2909 GCF_040634455.1 Kitasatospora sp. NPDC007106 | reverse complement strand
CCGTGGTCCTGGCCGCCAACCTGGCCGTGGACGCCGGGCTGCTCGCACTCAACCCGGGGGCCCGCCAGGCGCCGTCGGCCCGAACAGCCCGGACGGGGGCCCGGTGAACGCCTTCCGCGGAGCCGCCCGGCTGTCGGTCGCCCGGGCCGCGCTCGCCGTGCTCGCGCTCGTCGCCCTGCTCGCCGTGTTCGGCGGCCAGCTGGCCCCGCTGGACCCGCTCGCCCAGGACCCGGCCCACGTCCTGGGCGGCCCGAGCGGCACCCATCCGTTCGGCACCGACTACCTCGGCCGGGACGTGCTCAGCCGCCTGCTGGCCGGCACGGGCCTGTCGGTGGCCGCCGCCGCCGAGGCGGTGGGCGCTGCGCTGCTGCTCGGCATCCTCCCCGGCCTCGCGTCCGTCCGGTTCGCCTCCGCGCTCACCTGGATCTCGCTGCGGACCGTCGACGCCCTGATGACCCTGCCCTTCACCCTGTTCGCGATCGCCGCCGTCGGCGTCCTCGGCAACGGACTGCACCAGGCGATGCTGGCCCTCGGCGTGCTGCTCTCGCCGCTGTTCTTCCGCGTCACCCGGGCCGCCGCACTCGGCCTGGACCGCGCACAGTACGTCGAGGCCGCCGAACTCGCGGGCGCCGGCCGGATCCGCATCCTGCGCACCCACATCTGGCCCAAGGTGCTGCCCACCGTGGCCGTCACCACCGCGCACGCCCTCGCCACCGCCCTGCTGACGGTCGCCTCGCTGACCTTCCTCGGCATCGGCGTCCAACCGCCCGCACCCACCTGGGGCGGCATGCTCGCCAGTGACCTCGGCTTCCTCGCCCAGCAGCCGTGGGCGCCCGCCGTGCCCGCCGCCCTGATCATGCTCACCGTCGGAGCCCTCAACCTGCTGGCCGACGCCGTGCGCGACGCCGACCCCGCGGACGCACCCGTCGCGGCCGGGGCCACCGCGGACACCGGCAGCACCGCCGCCGCCCGGACCGCCGCCCCCGGCGCCGCCATGACACCGAAGGAGACCGTCGATGCCCGCCGCCGCGCCCACGCCTGAACGCCCCGCGCTGACCGTCGACGGCCTGCACGTCACCGTCGGGCACGGCCGCACCGAGGCCGTCCACGACGTCTCCTTCACCGTCCGGGCCGGCGAGGCCGTCGGCCTGGTCGGCGAGTCCGGCAGCGGCAAGACGCTGACCTGCCGCTCCGTCCTCGGCCTGCTCGCCCCCGGCACCGCCGTCTCCGCCGGCCGGATCGACCTCGGCGGGACCGACCTCACCGGACTCGACGAACGCGCCTGGCAGCGGGTCCGCGGCCTCCGCCTCGGCGCCGTCTTCCAGGACCCGGGCTCCTACCTCAACCCCTCGCTCACCGTCGGCCGGCAACTCGCCGAACCCCTGCGGGCACGGCACCGGCTGTCCCGCCGCGAGGCACGCCGCCGAGCCGTCGACCTGTTCGCCTCCGTCGGCCTGCATGACCCGGAGACCGTCCACGACCGCTACCCGCACGAGCTCTCCGGCGGCATGCTGCAGCGCGTCCTCGTCGCGATCGCCGTCTCCGACGACCCGGAGCTGCTGGTCGCCGACGAGGCCACCACCGCACTCGACACCGTCGTGCAGGCCGAGGTCCTCGACCTGCTCGACCGGCTGCGCACCGAACGCGGCCTCGCCCTGCTGCTCGTCACCCACGACCTCGCGGTCGCCGCCCACGTCACCGACCGGCTCCTCGTCCTCTACGCGGGGGAGATCGTCGAGGACGGACCCACCGCCGAGGTGCTCGCCGCCCCCACCCACCCCTACACCGAGGCGCTGCTCACCGTCGCCTCCCTCGGCGACCGGCACCGCCGCGACCTCGCCGTCATCCCCGGCCGCCCGCCCGAGCCCGGCACCGCCGGCCCCGGCTGCCGCTTCGCCCCGCGCTGCACCTACGCCACCGACGCCTGCACCGGCGCACCCGTCGCCCTCACTCCGGTACCCGGGCGCAGCTCCCACACCGTCCGCTGCCTGCGGACCGCCGAACTCGCCCTGCAGGGAGCCCTTCCTCCCGACCGCACGGAGGTGCCCGCATGACCACCGCCACCGTCGGGCCCGCCATCGCCCGATCCGCCGCCCGCACCGAACCGCTGCTCCGCATCCGCGGCCTCGAGGTCGCCTTCGGCCGCGACACCACCGTCCTCGGCGGCGTCGACCTGGACGTCCGGGCCGGCGAGATCCTCGGCGTCATCGGCGAGACCGGCTCCGGCAAGACCACACTGGCCCGTGCCGTCGTCGGCCTCGCCCCCGTCACCGCCGGCCGGATCACCGTCGACGGCGAGGACCGCACCGCCCTGCGCGGCCGCGCCCTCCGGGCAGCCCGCCGGGCCGGCACCGTCCAGTACATGTTCCAGGACCCGCTCCGCTCCCTCGACCCGGACCTGACGGTCCGCCGGCTCGTCGGCGAACCGCTCGCCGTCGCCCGCGTTCCCGCCGGGGAACGCCGCACCCGGGTGCTCACCGCCCTCGACCAGGTCGGCCTCGACCACGCCCTCGCCGACCGCACCCCCGGCCGCCTCTCCGGCGGCCAGCGCCAGCGGGTCGCCCTCGCCCGGGCGATCGTCACCCGGCCCCGCCTGCTCCTCGCCGACGAGCCGGTCAGCGCCCTCGACGCCTCCAACCGCAACCACGTGCTGCGACTGCTCGACCGGCTCCGGCACGACCTCGATCTCGCCGTCGTGGTGATCTCGCACGACCTCGACTCGCTGGCCGGCATCGCCGACCGCATCGCCGTCCTCTACCGGGGCCGCCTCGTCGAACACGGCCCCGCCGAGGCCGTACTGACCCGGCCGCTCCACCCGTACAGCGCCCTGCTCGCCGCCTCCGCACCCAGCCTCGACCCGGCCCACCGCGCCGACCTCGCCCTGCTGCGCGCCCCCGCCGCCCGCCCGC
>NZ_JBEYFP010000722.1:0-2915 GCF_040634455.1 Kitasatospora sp. NPDC007106 | reverse complement strand
GGAGTGCCGGATAGCCGTTCAGGTGGACGGGCCCGTCGGCGTCGGCGTCGGCCGATGGTCCGGCCGAGCGGGAGGTGGGTGGTGTCCGGATCACCGGCTCGGGTCCGCTCTGCACCGAGTTCGAGGTCACCAACCGGGGCGGCGAAGCCTTCACCTACACGATCACGTTCACCCACCTGTCACCGTCCGGGCAGGCGATGTGGGTCAGCAAGCAGACGGTGGCGGACGTCGCTCCCGGCCGGACGGTGTCGGGTACCGTCGCGCCGAGTGCATCGCCCTCGCCCCGCCTGACCGAACAGCACCTGCCGGGCGCCGTACCCGGCGGAGCGAGTGCGTCCGCCTCCGCGGACGGCGGGCGGGTGCGGATCACCAAGGTGCGCAGCGTTCCGAGCAAGGAGGCGTCGGTCGAGTCGGGGGTTTGCCCGCCGTCCGGGACCCGGGTGTACGCCGACGAGGGCGATGCCGCCATGGGGCTGCGCGCAGTGGGCCTCCACCTGGAGAACTGCGGGTCGGGCACCGTCCACCTGAACGGCTATCCGGAACTCCAGGTCATCGACGAGGAGCACAGGCCCGTCAGCAGCGTGCAGATCCTGCACGGCGGCAACGCCGTCTCGACCGGCACCGGCACCGACGACCCGCCCGGGCCGGTCACGCTGGCGCCCGGCGAGCACGCCTACGCCGGGCTGGTCTGGCGCAACACCGTGGAGTCCGGAACGGCCGAGTCGGTGAACGCGCCGTACCTGAGGGTCCGGGCGAAGGCGGGTGCCGACCCCGTGACGGTGATCCCGGAGCTCGACCTGGGCACCACGGGCCGGCTCGCCGTCGGCGCGTGGAAGAAGGACGACACGCGCGGCGCCACCCCCACGAGCACCCCGGGCATCCCACGCTGACCGGCTATCCGTGCCGGAGGCGCACGCCTGCGCGCCTCGGTGGGGCGGCGGGTCAGCGGCCGCAGGCCCGGCACGGCGGCCGGGTCCGGCGGTGGTAGGACAGCGCGGCAACCCCCAGGCCGAGGCCCCACAGCCAGTAGGCGGGCATCGCCACCCAGAGGAAGGACAGCGGCAGCGCGCCGTCGTGGGCCACCGGGTGGACGGTCTCGCCCACCAACTGGCCGATGCCGACGCCGAAGTACACCAGCAGTCCGACCGAGATCGCGCAGGCCGGCCCGAGCGGCAACAGCCGCGGAACGCGCCGCCGGCCCACCAGCGGCATCCAACCGGGGAACACCTGTCCCCACCGGTGCACCAACGACAGCGGCAGCACGGTGCCGGCCAGCACGAAGCCCACCTCGAACACCGCGAGGGACGCCGCCTGCGCGGTGTCCAGCCGCCCCGGGCCGGCGAACCCGAGGGCGTACTGGGCGAGGATCCGCAGCCAGCAGGAGGCGACCGCCCCGTACGCCGCCCACAGCGCCCATCGCGGCGGCCGGGCCCGCCGGTCGGGATCGAGGGGCCGGCCGGTGCGGCTGCACCGCGGGCAGTCGCCCCACCACCGGCGCCGGTGGCCGATCGCGGCGGCGGCCAGCAGCACCGACACGGTCAGGCAGCCGGCCCGGCTGAGGAAACCGGTGAGCGAGAAGGGGATGTGCAGGCCCGGCACCAGGCCGCCGACCACGTCCAGCAGCAGGAACGGGCAGCTGAGCAGCAGGGCGCCGGCCACCGCGGCGGCGGCCGCGAGCAGCCGTGGCCGGGGCCGGCGTGCCGTGTGCAGGGCGCGGGACAGCACCGCCGCCCCGGCGCACAGCACCACGGCGCCCCAGGCCGGGAAGACCAGCAGGTCGGTGCCGAAGCGACCGAAGGACGGTGCGTGGCCGAGCGCCCACCAGGCCTGCAGGAGGCCGTAGCAGGTGGCCGCGGCGAGTGCGGCCGGCGCCGCGCGGACCGTCCGGTCGGGAGCGTCCGCCGCATCGGGACCGCCCGCGCGGGGCGGGGCCGGAGCGGTCGGTGGCGCCTGTTCTGCCATGCCGTCCACGCTAGGTCGGGCCGCCTGGACGGGGCGTCGGCCGGCGGGAGGAGCGGTCTCCTCCGTGGGAGGGAGGTCCGCGTTCGACTCACGCACGATGACGTCAACTCGCGTGTCTGCCCGGGGCGGTGCTCCGGGAGATGCGAGTACTCCCGTCCAACGGCCCGATGTGCCTTCGGTCTTCCACATGTCGTACCCGTGGTGAAGGATCGGCGCCATGACGGAGCAACGGACGAACGGGGCGTCGCCGGTCGACGCGGCCAGCACGTACCTGGCGCAGCTCGGTGAGCGGCTGAGGGCCGACGGCACCCAGGTCACCGCGGCCGGCTGGTGCGACCACAGCGTGGTGGTGGGCAGCCGGGGGGACCGCAAGCTGCAATGGTTCGGCACCAAGACCGAGCTGTTCGTCCTCGCCGCGGTCGTCCCCGAGATCGACAGCACCGCGCTGGTCGAGTTCACGGGATGGGCGATGGACCGGGCCAAGCACATCCGCAGCGGTCTGCCCGGCGCCCGGAACGCGGCGACGGTGCTGCCGGCCCTGATCAGCAGCAAGGTCCAGCCGTCCGCGGCACAGTGGGCCGCAGCGGACGCCCGGCTCCTGGGGACCACCCTGATCGGCCGGCCGATCGCGGTGGAGGTGACGGCATCCGGGGCCGCCCGGGTCGCCATGTACCGGGGCGGCACGGCGTGGGGCGGGCTGTTCACGCGGCACGTCCTGGAGAAGGCCGCGCTCTACTTCCCGTGAGCGTGCCTCCCGGGAGTGTGCTTGCCGGGAGTGAATCGGTGTGGGGATCGCCGGGGCCGTCGGTGAGGCCGCCTCGGGAGCCCCGGACGGCAAAGCCTTGGCAAAGCAGCGGGTCGATCGGCCCGCATCGCCGTCTCTTCACCCAGTAGCACAGCGAGTGCCGGGACGGTCCGGCGGCGACCCTGGTCGGCGTCACCGGGCCTCCCGG
>NZ_JBEYFP010000721.1:0-2932 GCF_040634455.1 Kitasatospora sp. NPDC007106 | reverse complement strand
CGAGCTGGCGGGCCATCAGGACGGCGGCGCGGCCGACCCGTTCGCTGTGGCCGCGGGTGTAGGCGTCCTTGATCTCCACGGCCTGGACGAGGGCGGTGACGCGGTGGTCAGCGCCGCACGGGGTGTCAGACGGACAGGACCTGGCCCGGGAAGATCATGTTCGGGTTGCCGCCGATGACACCGGCGTTGTTCTTGTACAGGGACTTCCAGTCGACGCCCTTGGCCTTGGCGATCTTGCTCAGGGTGTCGCCGGCCTTGACGGTGTAGTTGCCGCCGTCGGTGTTCTTCTTCGCCGGGGCGGACGGCTTCGGGGCGTCCTGCTTGGCGGTGGTGTTCAGCTGGGCGCGGGCCTCGCTGCGGCTGGCCTTCTGCTCGTCGGCCTTGGGGGCGGCCGGGGCGGCGGCCTTGGGGGCCGGGGCGGCGGCGGCCTTCGGCGCGGCAGCGGCGGCGGTGTCGACCTGCGGGGCGGCGCCGCCCTTGGTCAGGCCGGCCTTGACGGAGCAGACGGGCCAGGCGCCCGGGCCCTGCACGGCGAGGACCTTCTCGGCGACGGCGATCTGCTGGTCCTTGGTGGCCAGGTCGGCGCGCGGGGCGAACGAGGTGCCACCGAAGGCGGCCCAGGTGCTGTTGGTGAACTGCAGGCCGCCGTAGAAGCCGTTGCCGGTGTTGATGTGCCAGTTGCCGGTGCTCTCGCACTGGGCGACGGCGTCCCAGGTGGAGACGGAGGCGGCGGAGGCGGAGGTGGCCGTGACGAGGCCCGCCACCGGCAGGACGGCCACAGCGGCGCCGCCCGCGATCGCCAGCCGGACGCGGTTGCGCTTGGTGGCGGTGGTGGTGGCAGCGGCAGTCTCGTTACGGAAGAGCATGGGATTCCTCTCGAAAGCCCCGGGCGGGCAGGCGGAACCAGAGCCGTGTGGCTCTCGGTTCGCTCGCCGCGTCCGCAAGACGGCCGTTGCACGTGTTCGTACGTGCCGCGCCGCCCCGGCCACCCGCTTCGTCCGGGCGGTGGTCAGCCGCTCCGGCGGCACTCGCTCCCCCGGCCGGGGCCGGTGGGCGGTGCTCGGGTGAACCCGGGAAGTGCTCGGTGCACTGGGCAAAAACCTACGAGCCGCCCGGCCGGGCACCAAACAGTTTCGGGTCGTCCCAGCTCAGCGCGGCGTTACCGCGAGTATCGATCTAGCAAAGAACGGGGATATGCCCGTTTTGCCTGTATTTTCCATGATCGATCCCCACCCGATCGTGAGGCTGCTCACCGTTTCCGGCCTGTGACCTCGGGCACAGCGTCGACAGATTGCGACCGCACGCCCACCCGTCGCAGTCAGATCCGCGGCAAATCCCGTCGGAGCCGGACGCACCCGTGACCCCGGCCACAACCGCCCGTTGGGAATGGCGGCCAGGCGCGCCCGTGCCACCCCCTGAGACCGGAGGAGTTCCCTTGCCGCGCATGCTCGAAGTCAGCGACGAAGTACGAACCGAGATCGGCGACGACGAGGCCGACCGCCTGCTCGCCGGCGCCCACGCCCCGGACGCCTACGACTGCACCTCGTGCCGCGCCCCCGGCGACTCACTGCGGGAGCCCACCAGCACCGTCCTGTTCATCGGCGACGAGACCGCCGTCCTGGCCTTCGCCCACGCCCGGTGCGTGCCCTCGCAGGTGGTGCCGGTGGACGAGGACCAGCTGCTCGGTGCCGTCCGTTCGATCTCCCAGGCGCAGGGCGGGGTCGGCGCGCCCGCGTCCGCACCGGCGCACGCCGTCTCCGGCGCCCATGCCGCCCCCGGGATGCCCGACGACGTCTGGTCCGCCCCGCCCGTGCGGGCGCCGCAGCCGCAGGCCCCGGCCGACCCGGGCACCCAGCCGGCGGTGCTCGGCGTCACCTGCGGCCTGGTGCTCTGCGGGGACACCCCGTACGCGGCCCTCGTGGTGGAGCCCACCGGGCCGATCGCCCGCCCCGGCAGCGGCTCGGCGGAGGACGAGTTCCTCTCCCTGCTCACCGACCACGGCTTCCAGGTGGTCCAGTCGGTCGACCGGGCGCCGGTCCGGCCGCTGACCGGCTGGTCGGTGCTGATGGCGATGGGCCAGCTGCACGCGATCCTGCAGCCCTCGGCCACCGGCGGCAGCGCCGCCTGGTGGCAGGCCCACCAGCCGCTACAGGTCACCGAGGCCTGGCGCGCCGCGGTCGCCCGCCGCTCCGAGGTGATCATGTACGCGGTGCCCGCCGGGACGATCGGCCGCCAGCCCCGCGAGGACCTGCTGCGGATGGCCCTCGACCGGGCCGCCGGGCAGGGCGTCCTGGCCGCCGGCATGCTGCCGCTGGCCGGCACCTGACCGTGCCCGGCGGCAGGTCGTCCGGACCCGGAGGACCGCCCGGCCGAGCGCCCGGCGGACCTCCCGGCGGCACCCGGCCGACTGGCATAGGCCGGGCCGCGGAACCCCGCATCCCCGGGCGGTCTCGCTCGTTGGCCCTCACGTGTACAGCTACGACGTCGCCCCGACCACCCGCCCGTCCGCCGGCCGCACCATCCCGGGCATGCGCCCCTCGTACGACGCGGACCTGCCCGTCTCACCGACCCCGATCTACGACGCGCTGTACTCCGAGTACCGGAGACTCTTCCGGGCCCTGCCGGGCGACCGGACGGACGAGGAACAGCTCCGGTTCACCGGCTTCGGTGGGCCGGACAGGTTCTCCCGGTTCTCCGGGTTCGGCGCGTCCTCGGCCGCGTCCTACCCGCAGCACCAGGTGTTCGAGACCTACGCGGGGCACGCGCACGGCACCCCGCAGTTCGTCTCGGAGAGCCTGTCGGCGGCCGCCGGGCGGGGGCACGGCACCGAGCACCAGCATCGATCTCTCGAAAACCGAGGTGCGCCGCCCCGTGCCTCCTTGCGAATCTAGAGGGATGCCCGCAGTGAGTTCTCCCGTAGCCCGGTCCGCCG
>NZ_JBEYFP010000720.1:0-2946 GCF_040634455.1 Kitasatospora sp. NPDC007106 | reverse complement strand
CCTTCTCTACCGCCGACGGCACCCGGATCCAGCAGTGGACAGACCAGAACACCGCCTGGCACCTCCCGGCCGAAGGCTGGGAGGTGCCCCCACGCGCCCCTACCGATGCCGCTTCAGCGACGCCCGCGGCGGGCCTTCTCGTAGGCGGCGCGGTGCACCGCCTCCCCCGGGGCCTCGACCAGGCTGCGGAAGAAGTACGCGGCGAGGGCGCCGACCCCGCCGATCAGCCAGACCGCGCCCAGTGAGCGGTCCTCGGCCATCCAGCCGTCGAGGGTGTGGCGGCCCTCGGTGAGGGACTTCCAGGTGCGGATCGCCGCGAGGCAGGAGCAGATCGCGACCGCCCCGATCAGCAGCACGTCGACGAGGCGGCCGGCGTCGGAGAGCGTCACCCCGGCGACGGCGAACCGCAGCACCAGGGCGCCGGCGGCCGTGCAGACCAGGGCGCCGAGCGAGACGAGCACCCGGCGCAGCCAGTAGCCGCCGCCGTGGTCGACCCAGGTGGTGCCGAAGAACCGGATCGGCTCGGGCTCGGGGCCTGGGGCGGGCTTCCTGCCCGGGGTGCGCTGGTTCACGGCACCCATTGTCGCCCGGCCGGGAGGCCGGACGGCGGAAGGGCGCCGCAGACCCGACGGCAACAGGGCCGCGGGGTACGACGCCCTTCCGGTCCGTCGGTGCGGCCTCAGCCCAGCTTGCTGATGTCGCGGACGGCGCCCTTGTCGGCGGAGGTGGCCATCGCCGCGTACGCCTTCAGGGCCTGGCTGACCTGGCGCTGACGGTTCTTCGGCCGGTAGCCGCCCTCGGCCTCCAGCTTGAGCCGGCGCTCGTGGAGCTCCTCGAAGGAGACCTCCAGGTTGATCTTCCGGCCGGGGATGTCGATGGCGATGATGTCGCCGTCCTCGACCAGGGCGATGGTGCCGCCGGAGGCGGCCTCCGGGGAGGCGTGGCCGATCGACAGGCCGGAGGTGCCGCCGGAGAAGCGGCCGTCGGTGATCAGCGCGCAGGCCTTGCCGAGGCCGCGGCCCTTGAGGAAGGAGGTCGGGTAGAGGGTGTCGTGGACGGCGACCGCGGCGGCGTTCAGCACGCCGCGGGCCGGGTCCTGCTCGTAGACCAGCCGGAAGGTGATGCCGGCGGCGAGGAAGGAGATCGCCATCGGCATGAACACCAGCAGCCGGAAGGCGGTGCCCCAGCGGACCTTCTCGGTGAGCACGGCGAAGACCAGGCCGAGGCCGGTGACCAGCGCGGGCGCGACGGCGACCCAGATCGCGCTGTTGCGCAGCGCGGTGAGGGTGGCGTCGTCGGTGAACGCGGTGCGGTAGTTGCCGAGCCCGACGAAGCCGGTGCCGGGCGCGTCGTAGAGGCTGCGGACCACGGACCAGCCGATGGGGTACAGCACCAGTGCGCCGAGCAGGGCGAGGGCGGGCAGCAGGAAGAGGGGGGCCGGGCCCCGGCGCCGCAGGGCGGCGCCGGAGCTCCGGGGTCGGGTGGGTGTCCTCATGGGGACGTCAGCCCTTGTACGCGGCGGCCGCGGCGGCTTCCAGCCGCTGGGCGGTGCCGTTGACGTCGGACGGGTTCGCCAGGAAGTCCTGGAGGAGCTTCCACTCGCCGCTGCCCTGGGTGCCGCCGAAGGCGGCGGGGGCCTGGTCGGAGAGGTCGAAGCGGAAGCCGTCGGCGGCGGCGATCAGCGACTCGGCGGTCTGCCGGGTGGTGTCGTCCGGGTAGGCGGCGGGCTTGACGGCCTTGTTGGGCGAGAGGAACCCTCCGGCGCCGGCCCAGACCTCGCCGGCCTCGGGGCCCGCGAGGAACTCCAGCAGCTGCTGGGCGGCGTCCTTGTGCTTGGCGTCCTTGAGGACGACGGCCGCGTCGCCGCCGCCGACCACCGGCGCCTTGCCCGTGCCGACGGCCGGGAAGGGGAAGAACTTCGCGTCCTCGCCGACCTTCTTCTTCAGCTCGCCGGAGACGACGGCGCCGACGAAGTCGCCCTCGTAGACCATCGCGGCGGTCGGCTTGTCGCCGAACACGGCCTGGACGGACTCGGGGAAGTCGGTCTGCAGGGCGCCCTTGCCGCCGCCGGCGACGAGCTGCGGGTCGCCGAAGACCTTGCCGAGGGTGGTGAGGGCGGCGACCACGGTCGGGTCGGTCCAGGGGATCTGGTGCTTGGCGAGCTTGTCGTAGTTCTCCGGGCCGGCCTGGGAGAGGTAGATGTTCTCGAACCAGTCGGTGAGCGGCCAGCCGGCCTCGCCGGCGACGGAGAAGGCCGGCAGGCCGCTGTCGGAGACGGCGTGGCCGGCGGCGAGCAGCTGGTCGAAGGTGGTGGGCGGCTTGACGCCGGCGGTGTCCAGGGCGGCGGGGCTGTACCAGACGGTCGACTTGTGGGCGGCCTTGAAGTACAGGCCGTAGAGCTTGCCGTCGACGGTGCCGTAGTCGGCCCAGATCTTGGCGAAGTCGCGGTGCAGGCTGTCGGCGACGGCGGGGGCGAGCGGCTCCAGCCAGCCCTTGCGGGCGAACTGCTGGAGGACGCCGAGCTGCGGCATCATCACGACGTCCGGCGGGTCGCCGCCCTCGATCTTGCTGCCGACCAGGGTGGAGACGTTGTCGCCGGTGGAGATGTAGACGGTCCTGGCGCCGGTCTTCGCGGTGAAGGCGTCCAGCACCTTCTGGAAGTTCTTCTGCTCGACGCCCGTCCAGGCGGCGGCGACGCTGACGGTCTGTCCGTCGAGGGGCTTGGCGGAGGCCTTGTCGGCGGAGGTGCCGCCGCTGCCGCTGCCGCAGGCGGTGGCCGTGGCGGCCAGGCCGAGGGTGGCCGTCAGGGCGACGGCCGCTCGCAGGGATCGCATGGTGGTGTCCTCTCGGTCGGCGGTCCCGGCCGGGGCCGGGTGCCGTTCGGGGGTGGGGCCGGCCGTGGGCGGCCGGGCTGCCGGTGGAGGAGTGCCGTGGGGTGCCCGCCCC
>NZ_JBEYFP010000719.1:0-2953 GCF_040634455.1 Kitasatospora sp. NPDC007106 | reverse complement strand
CCCGGCTGGCCGCCCGCGGACGGGCGATGCTGGTCGGGGCGGCCGCGCTGGAGGCGTACCTGCGGGCCCGCGGCTGAGCACCGGACATCCCGGCACCGGCGGGGTCGGGCCCGGCAGGGACGGGCCGGGCCGTGGTTCAGCCCCGGGGGTCGTGGTCCTCGACCAGGACGACGTCCAGGGTGCGGGGGCCGTGCACGCCTTCGACCCGGGTCAGTTCGATGTCGCTGGTGGCGGACGGGCCGGAGATCCAGGTGTGCGGGCGGGCCGGGTCCAGGCGGGGCAGGGCCTGCGGGACGGAGGCGACCACCTGGTCGGCGCGGACCACGCAGACGTGGTGGTCGGGGACGAGGGTGAGCACCCGGCGGCCCTGGCCGGGGCCGCCGTCGAGGATGATCGTGCCCGTCTCGGCGACGGCGAGGGTGCAGCCCGTGACGACGCTGTCGGTGGTGTCGAGCCGGTGGGCCGTCAGGGTGCCGTCGTCGGGGCGCCGTTCGGCCTCCGTCGCGGCGAGCCAGGCGGCGGGCAGGCCCGGGGGGACGGCGACGGACCGGGATCCGTGGTCGGCGAGCAGCCGGGCGAGCAGGCCGGGCAGCGTCTCCTCGGTGCAGCGGTGCACCTGGGCGCGGTAGTCGGCCAGGTTCTCGGCGAGCAGGTCGAGGACGGCCTCGGGGTCGTCGAGGACGTGCGCGAAGCGGTAGTCGCGGCGGACGGGCGAGCGGCCGGCCTCCTCACCGGCGGGGACGTCGGTGAGGGCACTGCGGATGCGGGCGAGGACGGTGTCGCGGGAGGTGCTCATGCAGGGCCGTCCTTGCGGTCGCGGTGCTCGGCCCACCAGGCGCGGAAGGATTCGGCGGGCAGGTCGGGGAGGTCGCGGGTGTCGGTCCAGGCCTTGGCGGGGCCGGGCAGCGGGAGCTTGCGGGGGTGCAGGGCGCGGGTGGCGGAGGCGGCGCGTTCGGCGGCGGCCAGCGCGGCCGGGTGGTCGAGCAGCCAGGTGGCGGCCTTCATCGCGGCCTTCTCGACGCGGTGGCCGGGGCCCTGTTCGACGGCCTGTTCGCGCAGGTGGACGAGGACCTCGGGGATGTCGATGGCGACCGGGCAGACCTCGTAGCAGGCGCCGCACAGGGTGGAGGCGAAGGGCAGCGAGGCGTCGAGTTCGGTGCCGAGGCCGCGCAGCTGCGGGGTGAGGATGGCACCGATCGGGCCTGGGTACGGGGAGCCGTAGGCGTGGCCGCCGGCCCGCTCGTACACCGGGCAGACGTTGAGGCAGGCGGAGCAGCGGATGCAGCGCAGCGCCTGGCGGCCGACCTGGTCGGCGAGGGTGGCGGTGCGGCCGTTGTCGAGCAGGACGAGGTGGAAGGCCTTGGGGCCGTCGCCGTCGGCCCCTTTCGACGGCCCGAGTCCCGTCCAGGTGGAGGTGTACGGGTTCATCCGCTCGGCGGTGGAGGAGCGGGGCAGCAGTTGGAGGAAGACCTCCAGGTCCTGCCAGGTGGGGATCACCTTCTCGATGCCGACGACGGAGATCAGCGTCTCGGGCAGGGTGAGGCACATCCGGCCGTTGCCCTCGGACTCGACGACGACCAGGGTGCCGGTCTCGGCGATGAGGAAGTTGGCGCCGGAGACGCCGACCCTGGCGCGCAGGAACTTCTCCCGCAGGTGCAACCGTGCGGCTTCGGCGAGTTCGGCCGGGGAGTCGGTGAGGCCCTCGGGCGCGGGGCGGCCCCAACGGCCCATCGCCTCGCGGAAGATGTCGCGGATCTCGGCCCGGTTGCGGTGGATGGCGGGGACGAGGATGTGCGAGGGCAGGTCGTCGCCGAGCTGCACGATGAGCTCGGCGAGGTCGGTCTCGTAGGCGGTGATGCCCTCGGCGGCCAGCGCCTCGTTGAGCCCGATCTCCTGCGTCGCCATCGACTTGACCTTGACCACCTCGCTCTCGCCGGTGGCCTTCACCAGGTCGGCGACGATCCGGTTGGCCTCGGCCGCGTCGGCCGCCCAGTGCACGGTGCCGCCCGCCGCGGTGACGGCCTCCTCCGCCTGCAGCAGGTAGTGGTCGAGCCGGCGCAGCGCGCGGTCCTTGATCTCCTTGCCGGCGGCGCGGAGTTCGGCCCAGTCGTCGAGTTCGGCGACCGCCCGGGCGCGCTTCTCGCGGATGGTGCGGGTGGCGTGGCCGAGGTTGGCCCGCAGGGTGGCGTCCTTGGTGGAGTCCTTGGCGGCCTCGGGGAAGGCGGGCATGCCCAGGTACGCGGAGCTCATTCGGTGTGCCCTCCCGCGCCGGCGGTGGCGGCCGTGGCGGAGGCGACGGCGGAGGAGGCGACGGACGTGGGCACGGTGTGGGCCCGGCGGGGTGCGGGCGGTCGGTACGGGGCGGCCTCGGTGGCGGCGAGGATCTCGGCGAGGTGCACGGCCTGCATCGGGGCGCCTCGGCGGCGCAGGGTGCCGTCGAGGTGCAGCAGGCAGGAGTTGTCGGCGCCGCACAGCACGTCCGCTCCCGTGCCGAGGGCGTTGCGGACCTTGTCGGCCCCCATCGCGGCGGACACGTCCGGGTTCTTCACCGCGAAGGTCCCGCCGAAGCCGCAGCACTCCTCCGCGCCGGGCAGCTCATGCAGCTCCAGCCCCTTCACCGCGGCCAGCAGCCGGCGCGGGCGGTCGCCGAGGCCGAGCATCCGCAGCCCGTGGCAGGACGGGTGGTAGGTGACGGTGTGCGGGAAGTACGCGCCCACGTCCACCACGCCGAGCACGTCCACCAGGAACTCGGTGAGTTCGAGCATCCGGGGAGCCAGCGAGGCGGCGGCGTCGGCGAGTTCGGTGCCGCGGCCCTCGGCCTGGGCCCGGGCGCCGATCCGCGGGTAGGCCTCCCGGACCATCGCCGCGCACGACCCGACCCGCCGGACCTGGTCGGATTCACCAGCACCTTCATGCAGAACGTGCCGTCCCTCGCACTCGCCAAGGAGCTGAA
>NZ_JBEYFP010000718.1:0-2965 GCF_040634455.1 Kitasatospora sp. NPDC007106 | reverse complement strand
CAGTTCACGGCGAAGCGGACACCGGCCCTGCCAGAGCCGGAGGTGCTCAACGAACTGCGCGGGCTGCGCGCCACCGTGCCGCACCTGACCGGCGGCACACGGACCGCCTGGTCGCCACCCTGCTGGAACTCCCGGCCCGGTCACCGGCCGGGCCCTCCTCCCCGACCGGGTCCTCCACACCGGTCGAGTCCACGTCCCTGGTCGAGTCCGCGGCGGACGGCTGGTGGTACACCGCCCCGCTGCCCACCGGCGGCCGGCTGGTCGCCCACTTCACCGACGCCGACCTCGGCCCGCCCCCGCCGGGGGACCGTGCGGCCTTCGACCGGCTGCTCGGCACCACCCGGTACGCCGCCGAACGGGCCGCGGCGCATCCCCCGGGCGAGGGCCGGCCCCGGCGGGCGCCCGCACACTCCTCGCACCTCGACACCCCGACCGGCGACGGCTGGACGGCGGTCGGCGACGCCGCCGCCGCGTTCGACCCGATCTCCTCGCAGGGCGTCCTCACCGCCCTGCACACCGGCACCACCGCCGCGCTGGCCGTCCATGCCCGCCTCGACGGCGACACCACCGCCCTCGACGCCTACCGCCGGAACGTCGACGCCCTGGTCACCGCGTACCGGCGCAACCACCGCACGGCGTACGCGGCGGAACGCCGCTGGGCCGACCGGCCCTTCTGGCGCCGCCGCCACGCACCGACCGGGCACCCACCGACCGGCCCCCCGCCCACCGGGCACCCACCGACCGGGCACCCACCGACCGAGAGGACATCCGCATGACCACCCGTCACGACCACGAGCACGAGGACCCGTCCGTCCACTCCTTCATCCTGTCCGGCCGGGACACCGTCTTCGGCTACCACCTGGCGATGTTCGGCATGGCCGAGCACCGCTACCAGGTGGTGCTGGAGTACCGGCTGCCGAACGACGTCGTCGACATCTACCTCAAGGACCGCGCCGACCACCCGGAGAGCTGGCACGCGGTGCGCAACACCGAGGACATGGTGCTGCCCCCGATCGGCGACGGCACGGTGACCGAGTACCCGGCCCGGCTGGACCGGGTCACCCAGACCGGCAACGGCGAGGACCGGGTGTGGGAGCCGATCTCGGGCGGGTTCACCGCGTGCATCGAGCGGGTGCTGACCTTCCGCCGCTTCAGCGAGGAGGACTTCCCGGCCCACCTCACCTATCTGGTCTACGGCCGCGGCGACGAGGCCCACATCGCCCACCGCCTGGTCAAGCGGCCGCACTACGAGCAGATCATCAGCCTCCAGCGGGTGCCCGAGGGCGTCACCCAGGCCGACCTGGCCGGGGCCGTCGAGCTGAGCATCCCGGCGGTGCCCGACGGCGGCCACGGCGGCCTTCCGTGGACGACCCGGCCGCTGCCCGACCGGACCTACCCGGCCCTGCTCCACCGCGACCCGGCCCGCCCGACGCCGATCACGCTCACTCTCGGCGACGAACGCTGGTGGAACATCACCACCCTGAACGCCTGATCCCGGGGCGGGCCGGAGCCCCCTCCGGCCCGCCTCCGCCGTCGTTCCTGAGAGCCCTCTCTGCGCATCAACTCAGGCTTAAGAGAGGGTTAAGGACCGAGCCTTCCGACGAAACCGCAGGTCAGAGCCCTGTCATGGTCGTTGCATGACATTGCCATGACGGTTGCCGCTCCGTAATATTCAGGCCCACGGGCGACACCGCTCCACACCTGAGAGCGCTCTCACCGTCCGGACCGCCATTTCCGGCACACCGTACGGCAGTTGCCTCCCCCGCTCCCCCACCCGACCCGCGGAGAACGGAACCCCCACTCATGACGCCTCGTCACCAGCGCCCGATATCACGCCGCAAGCTCCTCGCCGCCACTGCGGGCGTGGCCCTCACCGTGCCCGCCGCGGTGACCTGGCTGCAGTCCAGTGCCGGCGCGTCGACCTCGGTCACCCTGCCGCTGGACCTGGTCAACACCACCGGGAACAACACCGTCTACGCCTACGTCCTCGGCCGCGACCCCGCCGCGGGCGGCAACTGGGCCTTCGTGCAGGCGAACGGCAGCAGCCTGTACCACCCGCCGTCCCCGGCCAACGACCAGACGCCGCTGGGCGTCGACTGCGCCATCGCGCTCAACGGCTCCGGCGCCGGCCCCCGCCGGGTGACCCTGCCGCGCCTGGACAGCGGCCGCATCTACTTCGCCGTCGGCTCGAAGCTCACCTTCCTGATGAACCGCGGCGGCGGCCTCGCCCTTCCGTCGGTGAGCAACCCGTCCGACCCGAACATCGACATCCGCCACGACTTCTGCGAATTCACGTTCAACAACGACCAGTTGTACGCCAACATCACCTTCGTCGACATGGTCGGCCTGCCGATCTCCTTCCAGCTGGAGACCGGGCAGGGCACCCAGAACGTGCGCGGCCTGCCCGCCGACGGGCTCTCCCGGGTCGCGAGCGCGCTGCGGGCGCAGTCCGCGGCCGACGGCAGTGACTGGAGCCGACTGATCGTCAGCAAGAACGGCGCGGACCTGCGGGTGCTCAGCCCCAACCTGGCGATCCGCGGCAACAGCGCACTGTTCAAGGGCTACTTCGACAGCTACGTCGACCAGGTGTGGACCAAGTACCGCACCACCGACCTCAAGATCGACACCCAGTTCACCTGGGGCACCGTCACCGGCCGGGTGAACGGCGACACGCTGACCTTCCCCGGCGTCGGCAGCTTCGCCCGGCCCTCCACCCTGTCGATCTTCTCCTGCAGCGACGCACCCTTCACCACCGGCAACGACGAGATGGGCAACCTGAGCGCCCGACTCGCCGCCGCCTTCAACCGCACCACCCTGCTGGACAACCCGAACCAGCCGACCGCCGAGAACCCGTCGGCCTTCTACACCAAGCCGCGCACCAACCACTACGCCCGGATCCTGCACAGCACCACCCCCGACGGTCTGGGCTACGCCTTCCCGTACGACGACGTGCACCCGTCCGGGG
>NZ_JBEYFP010000717.1:0-2967 GCF_040634455.1 Kitasatospora sp. NPDC007106 | reverse complement strand
GGTCGGGCCGCGGGCTCCCACCAGCCGCCGGCGGCGTGCGCCGCGGGGGCTCGGACGGCGCCGAAGGCACCGGCGGTGAGGGCGAGAAGCAACGCCACGAGGGTGGTGGCCGTGCGGCTTCTGCGGCGGTGATGCGTGGTCAAGGAATCGCACCTCGCTTCATCGGGAGGCGGTGGGGGGATTTGTACTGCGCATGCCGTGCGGGATCCACCCGAGAATCGCGAGCGGCAAAGCACCCGTCAAGGCTCCGGGACGAATTGGCTACTGACCGGTAAACGGACGGATTTCCTTGGCAGCAGCGGGCGGTGGCCGCCGCGGGCGTCCGAGTGTTGCTGACACCGGTATCAACACCACCCGTCCGGGACTGTTCGGACGGCCGCACGGCGGCCTAGGGTCGGTCCAGGACGAATCGCCCTCGGGAGGAGCCGGAATGGTGGAGAGCAGCGGACACGCACGGGTCGCGGAGCGGTTCCTCGCCGCGTTCGGGGCACGCGACGACGCGGGGCTGCGGGCACTGCTGGCCGAGGACGTCGTCTGGTCGATGCCGGGCAGCGGAACGATCTCCGGCACCGTGCACGGCCGCGACGCCGCCGCCACCCGCGCCTGGGAGATCGCCGGACGCGGCGTCCGCACCGAACTGCTCCACGTCCTCGTCGGCCGGCACGGCGTCGCCCTCTCGCTCCACAACACCGCCGTCGCCGCCGACGGCCGCGAACTCGACGAACACCTCGCCACCGTCCTCACCGTGCGGGACGGCGTGATCACCGCGATCGACAGCTACCTCTCGGACGTCGACGGCATGAGCGCCTTCTTCGCCCACCGAACGCCGGGCAACCGCGCGGACCAGGGGTGAGCCGGACCCGCCAGGAGCACCGCTCCCGGACTGCGCAGCTGCCCCCGGCCCGGCGGCCGGGAGGTGCCCCACGTGCCCCTGGATCGACCACCTGAGCGCCGTGAGGGCTGCTGCTAGAACGGTGGTTCCTCGGTGCAGCTCCGCTGCCCTGCTCGCGGGCCCGGGCGGCCCATCGGCGATCGGCCGCCTCCCGTTGAGCGAGCCCACCACCCGGTGCGGAACCCCCACCGAGGTTGACCGCCTGCCACGCGAGATCGTCGACGTCCACCCGGCGCAGCCTAGGACCCGCCGCCGTCAGCGGGGTTGCTGCTCGCCGGCCGCCCGGGGGGGGGAGCGCCGCCGCGGGCGGAACCGGTTCGGTGAAGGCGGTGGTGGGCGGGTGGCGGGGGGCCGTAGGATCTCGGCATGGACATCTCCGGGCCGCACTGACAGGTCGACTCCGGCCGCCCCTCGCCCCTTCCGCGGGCGGGTCGGGGCGGCGATCCGTCGACCCGTCATGTCCGTTCCCCGTACCGGAGATCACCCGTGTCCCGATCCTTCCGGGGCAGCGTCGGCTATCGCGCTGTCCTCTCCCTTCCGCATGCCCGTGCGCCGTTCGCCGCGGCGCTCCTCGCCCGGCTGAGCTACGGCGTCCTCCCGTTGCCGCTGCTGCTCGCGCTCCGCGACGGCACCGGCTCGTTCGCGGCGGCCGGTGCGGCCGCCGGTGTGTTCGGCCTGCTCTCGGCGCTGCTCGGCCCGGCCCGGGCCCGGCTGGTGTCCCGGCGGCCCGCCGCACTGATGGTCCTGACGTGCTGTTACACCCTGCTGCTGTTCGCGCTGGCGGCCGGCTCCGCCGTCGGCCTGCCGTCCTGGGCGGCCGTGCTGCTGGCCGCGGCGGCCGGCGTCTTCCCGCCGCCCGTCGGGCCGTTGATGCGCACGGTGTGGGGCGAGCTGACCGACGGCGAGGAGCAGCGCCGGTGCGCGCTGAGCCTCGACACGGTGGCCGAGTCGACGATCTTCGCCTGCGGTCCGGTCCTCGGCGGACTGCTCGCGGCGCACACCACGGCCGCCCGGGCGCTCGCCGTCTGCGCCCTGCTCGCATTGGCCGGATTCGCCGCGTTCGCCCGGGCGCTGCGCGGCCGGCCGGCGGCCCTTCCGGAGCCTGCTGCGGGCGGCACGGTCCTCGGTCCGCTGCGGGCGCCCGGCTTCGCTCCGCTGCTGGCGGTGGTGTGCGCCGTCGCGGCGGCACTCGCGGTCGACGAGCTGGTGGTGGTCGCCGCCTGGGGTGCCGGCGCGGCCGGGCCGCTGCTCGCGCTGTTCTCGGTGGGCGGCGCGGTCGGCGGCCTGGTGTACGGGCGGCTGGCCTGGCGGGCCGCACCGGGACGGCGGCTGCTGCTGCTCGCGGCCGCGGCGACCGTCTGCTACGGGCTGCCGGCGGTGCTGTTCGCCCCGCCGGGCGCCGCGCTCGGCCTGTTCCTGGCGGGCGCCTGCACGGATGCCCTGCTGGTCACCGGCTACCTGCTGGTCGAGGACCTCGTCCCGGCCGGCGCCCGCACGGAGGCCGGGGCCTGGGTGAACACCGCCTACAACCTGGGCGGCGCCCTGGGCTCGGCCGCGGGCGGCCTGCTGGCGGACCGGGCCGACCCGGCGGCGGCGTTCACCGCGGCGGCCGTGTTCCTCGGTGGGGTGACGGCCCTCGTCGCGCTGCGTCCCTCGCGACTGCGCGACCGCGCCGAACCGGCAGTGGTGTAGCGGGGTCCGGTTCCCGGGTGCGGGCGGGTGGACGGAGTTCGGGCAGGCAGGACGACGGCCCCACCCGCACCGTGCGCCGGTGACACCGTGATCCCTGCCGTGAACGCGGCGACGCGCATCCCGGTGGGACCCTGGAACGAGGTGGTGTACGAGGAGTTCGAGGACGTCCCGGGGCCAGGGGCTCCCAAGGGGGAGGGCTTCCTCGGGCAGGTGAGGAGTGCCCGGTGAGCGAGGAGCGCCCCGGACCGGCGGGTTACCCGCGGAGGCCGCACTACGTGCGGACCGGTGGCGGCGCGCCCGCGCCGTCACGGTTCCGCCGGGTGCTGGCCCTGCTGGTCGGGCGGTTCCACGCCGACCGGCGGGCCGGGGGCGGTGGGGACGCG
>NZ_JBEYFP010000716.1:0-2978 GCF_040634455.1 Kitasatospora sp. NPDC007106 | reverse complement strand
CGCCGACCCGTACCCGCGGCCGCCGCGCCGCGGCCCCGCCAAGTGGCTGCCGCGCGGCTCGTACACCCTCGGCGACGTGGCCCGCCGCGAACTCGGCGACCACCCCGGGCTGACGGCGCTGCTCACCGAGTACGCGACCCGGTTCGGCCTCGGGCCCGACGCTCCGGCCGGGGCGACCGTGCTGGCGTACATGGAGCAGTCCTTCGGCGTCTGGTACGTCCGCGGCGGCATCCGGACGCTGGCCGACGCGGTGTTCCGCCGCTGCGAGCAGCGCGGGGCCGAGTTCCGCTTCGGCACCCGGGTCGCCGAGGTGCTGACCGCGGGCGGCCGGGCCTGCGGGGTGCTCACGGCCGACGGCGAGCGGATCGAGGCCGACCTGGTGCTCTCCTCCTCGCCCGACCCGGGCCTCGGCTGGGAGAAGCCGGGCGGCGGGCTCGGCCGGGTGCGGGTGCTGCTCGCCCTGCGCGGGGCCCGGCCGGAGGGCACCGTGCACCGGACGGTGGTGCACGCCGGGGGCGCGGACTGGGAGAGGGACGCGCTGCTGCACGAGGAGAGCGTCCCCGAGGGGCCGACCGTGCAGGTGCTGCGGCCGGACGACCCCTCCCTGGTACCGGACGCCGACCACGAGGCGGTCACCCTCACCGTCACCTGCGGGGTACGCGAGGGCGACGACCTGGACGCCTACGCGGGCCACCTGCTCGACCACCTGGCGAAGTCCGGGCTGGACCTGCGCGAGCGGGTGCTGTGGCGCGAGGTGCGGTCCACGGCGTGGGTGCCCGTCCCCTCGCTGGCGGGCGGCACCCTCAACCCGCCGAACGGGACGGGTGTCCCGGGCCTGTACCGGATCGGCGGCGGCGCCCACCCCGGCGGCGGGCTCGCCAGGGTCGGCATGTCCGCCTCGATCACCGCCGGGCTGATCGGCCCGGCCTGACGGCCGGCCGCCGGGCTCAGCCCTGCTGCTGGTAGTCCCAGGTCTGCTGCTGGTCCTGGCCCTGCTGCTGCGGGACGGCCGGCTGCTGCTGGTACTCCCAGCCCTGCTGGTAGTACTGGCCCTGCTGGTAGTACTGGCCCTGCTGCTGGGCCTGGAGCTGCTGCGCCTGCTGGGCGGCGAACTGCTGCGCGGCGTACGGGTCCTGCTGGTACTGGGCGTAGGCGGCCTGCTGCGCGTAGGCGACCTGCTGGCCGTACGCGTCCTGCTGCTGGTACTGGGCGTGGGCGACCTGCTGCTGCGCCGCCCACTGCTGGTCCCAGCCGTAGCCGTAGCCGGCCTGCTGCTGGGCGTACGCGTCCTGGTGGGTGGCCTGCTGCGGGAAGCCCTGCTGGGTCCAGACCTGCTGCTCCTGCTGCTGGTACGCCTGCGGCTCGGCGTAGACGCCGTCGGCGGCGACCTCCTCGACCTCGGTGTACGCGGCGAGGGCCACGTCGGGCTCGACCGGGCCGACCTCGCCGACGACCGGCGGCTCGGGCAGGGCCGTCTCCTCGGCGCCGGTCGCACCGCCGGTGGCGGCGCTCAGCAGCGGGACACGGGCCAGCGGGCCGGGCAGGGCTCCGTCCTCACGGCGCAGCGACCAGCCGGCGACGAAACCGCGCTTCACCGAGGTGGTCACGAAGAACTGGCCGACCGCGAAGGCGGCCGCGCCGATGCCGATGACCAGCACCGACTGCAGCCGCATGCCGCCGACCACCAGGAGGAAGCCGGACAGGGCGACGCCGCGCCACACCAGCGGGGCACGGTTCTGCAGCAGCAGCTCGGCGATCAGCCAGAGCGCGACGACCGCGAGTGCGGCGTACAGCAGCAGGTACCCGATGCCCATCCCGCTACCTCCACTCACGCGCCCCGCATGTGCGGGCGACTGTACAGGCTGCGGGCGGACACCACTGCATCCTCGGCAGGACCGGCCTCAGCGCCGGTGCAGGCCGAGGTTCTGGTAGATCTCCAGCGTCGAGGTGGAGTGGTTGAGGGTGATGAAGTGCAGGCCCGGCGCGCCCTCGGCGAGCAGCCGCTCGGACATCGCGGTGGCGTGCTCGATGCCCACCGCCCGCACCGCGTCCGGGTCGTCGGCGACGGCCAGGAAGCGGTCCTTCAGCTCCTCCGGGAAGTCGGAGCCGGACAGCTGCGGGAAGCGCTCCAGCTGCCGGATGTTGGTGACCGGCATGATCTCCGGGATGATCGGCGTGGTGCAGCCCGCCGCCGCGACCCGGTCGCGCAGCCGCAGGTAGTCCTCCACCTCGAAGAACATCTGGGTGATCGCGTAGTCGGCGCCGGCCCGGCACTTGGCGACGAAGTGGCGGATGTCCTCGTCCCAGTTCTCCGACCGCGGGTGCATCTGCGGGAAGGCGGCCACGCCCACGCAGAAGTCGCCGATCCCCTTGATCAGCTCGACCAGCTCGTAGGCGTAGGTGACGCCCTCCGGGTGCCGGACCCACGCGCCCATCGGGTCGCCGGGCGGGTCGCCGCGCACCGCGAGCACGTTGCGCACGCCCTCGTCGGCGTACTGGCCGATGATGTTGCGCAGCTCGGCCACCGAGTGGTCGACGGCGGTCAGGTGGGCGACCGGGGTCAGGGTGGTCTCGGTCGCGATCCGGCCGACCATGTTGACCGTCCGGCTGCGCGAGGAGCCCCCGGCACCGTAGGTCATGCAGACGAAGTTGGGGTCGAGCGCCTCGACCCGGCGGATCGCGTCCCAGAGGCGGCGCTCGCCGACCTCGTTGCGCGGCGGCATGAACTCGAACGAGAACGAGCGGTCACCGGCCGCCAGCAGGTCCCGGACGGTCGGCGCGTGGTCGGTCCGGGTGGAGGGGATGCCGAGTGCCATGCTGGCAGGCTAGCGGTCAGGCGCGGAGGGTGACCAAACGTAGTCCACTGAATGAGACGTGCACGTGGGTGCTCGGCGACGCCGTCCGCGACGCACTCGACCCGAAGCTGCGCTGAGAGGGGCCCCCACCAACCATGAACAGCGGCAACAGCGACGACGACG
>NZ_JBEYFP010000715.1:0-2988 GCF_040634455.1 Kitasatospora sp. NPDC007106 | reverse complement strand
GCGGCGGGCGGGTGCCGTACGCCCTGCTCCTGCCGGCCCTGCTGGGCCTGGCCTTCCTCGTCCTGCCGCTGGTCGGACTGCTGGTGCGCGCGCCGTGGAGCGCGCTGCCCGAGCAGCTCTCCAGCCCCGAGGTGTGGCAGGCGCTCAGGCTCTCGCTGATCTGCGCAACGGCGGCCACGGGGGTGTCGCTGGTGCTCGGAGTGCCGCTGGCCTGGCTGCTCGCCCGCACCGAGCTGCCCGGCCGGCGGCTGGTGCGGGCCCTGGTCACCCTGCCGCTGGTGCTGCCTCCGGTGGTCGGCGGCGTCGCCCTGCTGCTCGTCCTCGGCCGCAACGGCATCGTCGGCCGCTGGCTGGACTCGGCCTTCGGCATCACCCTGCCGTTCACCACACCCGGCGTGGTGCTCGCCGAGGCCTTCGTCGCCATGCCGTTCCTGGTGATCAGCGTGGAGGGCGCGCTGCGCGCCGCCGACCCGCGCTACGAGGAGGCCGCGGCCACCCTCGGCGCCTCCCGGCTCACCGCCTTCCGCCGGGTCACCCTGCCGCTGATCGCCCCGGGCATCGGGGCCGGCGCGGTGCTCGCCTGGGCGCGGGCGCTCGGCGAGTTCGGCGCCACGATCACCTTCGCCGGCAACTTCCCTGGCCGCACCCAGACCATGCCGCTCGCCGTCTACCTGGCGATGGAGTCCGAGCCGGAGGCGGCGATCGCGCTCAGCCTCGTCCTGCTCGCGGTGTCGATCGCCGTCCTCGCGGGCCTGCGGGAACGCTGGATGTCGACGCCGTGACCCACCCCCGGAGCCCAGGACCCTCTCGCTCGGATCTCGCCGGGCGCGCGACGCCGAACATCTCCCCCGGCCCCGAGGGAGCCGGGAGGTGCCCCCACCCCGGACGCACCGGCGGATCGTCCACGTACGGTCCGGTACGAGGCCGCTCCGCCGGCACGCCCGGCCGGGCGCCCGCCACCGCACGCCGATCCGACGAGATCCGAACGAGAGGGCCGAGATGACCCCGCCCGCCCTGGACGCCCGGCTGCGGGTCGACCGTGCCGCGTTCTCGCTCGACCTCTCGCTCACGGCCGCCCCCGGCGAGGTGCTGGCCCTGCTCGGGCCGAACGGCGCCGGCAAGTCCACCGCGCTGCGCGCCCTCGCCGGGCTGCTGCCGCTCACCGACGGCCGCCTCGCCCTGGACGGCACGGTGCTGGAGGATCCGGCGGCCGGCCTGCACACCCCCGCCGAGGAGCGCCCGGTCGGCGTGGTCTTCCAGGACTACCTGCTCTTCCCGCACCTCGGCGCGCTCGACAACATCGCCTTCGGCCTGCGCTGCCGGGGCCTGCGCAAGGCCGCCGCCCGGGAGGCCGCCCGGCCCTGGCTGGAGCGGATGGGGCTGGCCGAGCACGCCGCCAGCCGCCCGCGCAGCCTCTCCGGCGGCCAGGCGCAGCGGGTGGCGCTGGCCCGGGCGCTCGCCGTCCGGCCGCGGCTGCTGCTGCTCGACGAGCCGCTCGCCGCCCTGGACGCCCGGACGCGGCTCGACGTCCGGGCGCAACTGCGGCGGCACCTCGCCGAGTTCGAGGCCGTCGCGGTGCTCGTCACGCACGACCCGCTGGACGCCATGGTGCTCGCCGACCGGCTGGTGGTGATCGAGGACGGCCGAGAGGTGCAGTCCGGCACGCCCGCGGACATCGCCCGGCACCCGCGCACCGACTACATCGCCCGCCTGGTCGGCCTCAACCTGTACCGGGGCACCGCCGACGGACGCACCGTCACCCTGCCGGACGGCACCGCCCTCGCCACCACCGAGCAGCTCACCGGCCAGGCGTTCGTGGCCTTCCCGCCGGACGCGGTGACCCTGCACCGCGGCCGCCCCGACTCCAGCGCCCGCAACGCCTGGCCGCTCACCGTCGCCGGCCTCGACCTGCACGGCGACCGGATCCGGGTCGACCTCACCGGCCCGCTCCCGCTCGCCGCCGACCTCACCCCCGGCGCCGCCGCCGAACTCGACCTGGCCCCCGGCCGCGAGGTCTGGGCCACCGTCAAGGCCGCCCAGACCCACGCCTACCCGGCCTGATGCCGGGACCGCCGCTCACGCCGGCGTGACGAAGCCGGACTCGTAGGCGGTGACGACGGCCTGGGTGCGGTCGCGGGCGCCGAGTTTGCCGAGGACGGCGCTGACATGGGTCTTGACGGTCTGGACGCCGAGCACCAGCTCGGCGGCGATCTCCGCGTTGGACAGGCCGCGGGCCATCAGCCGCAGCACCTCGGCCTCGCGGGCGGTCAGCGCCGCGCGGGCCAGGGCCGCGGCGGCCCCGGCGTCGTTCCGGCCGGCCGCGAGCCGGCGGACGGCAGCAGGGAAGAGCAGCGAATCTCCGGCCTCGGCCAGCCGGACGGCGTGCACGATCTCGGCCGGGCGGGCCCGCTTGAGCAGGAACCCGGCGGCGCCGGCCCGCAGCGCCTCGTACACGTAGTCGTCGTTCTCGAAGGTGGTGAGGACGAGGATCCGCGGCGGGGCGTCGGTGTCGCGGAGGATCGCGCGGGTCGCGGTGAGGCCGTCGACCTCGGGCATCCGGACGTCCATCAGCACCACGTGCGGCCGCAGCGAGCGGACCAGGCCGAGCGCTTCGGCGCCGTCCGACGCCTCCCCCACCACGCGCAGGTCGCCCTGGGCCTCCAGGACGGCCCGCAGCCCCGTCCGGACGAGTTCCTCGTCGTCCACCAGCAGGATGTCGATCATTCGGCCAACCGTATCGGCAGGCTGACGGACAGCACCCAGTCACCGTCCCTGCGGCCGGCCTCGGCCGCCCCGCCGAGCAGCACGGCCCGCTCCCGGACTCCGCGCAGTCCCCGGCCGCCGCGGCCGGTGCGGCCCTGCCGGTGTCCGCCGGCGGGCAGGGCGGTGGCGCAGTGCAGGTCGAGCCGGCCGGCGTCGACCGCGGCCCGGACCCGGATCGGCGTGCCGGGCGCGTGCTTGAGGGCGTTGGTGACGCCCTCCTGGACG
>NZ_JBEYFP010000714.1:0-2994 GCF_040634455.1 Kitasatospora sp. NPDC007106 | reverse complement strand
CCGGCGGGCCGCGCGGGCGGTCAGCAGGCCGCCGACCACCGCGCCGGCGAAGGCCGGGAGTTCGGCGATGCCGGCCGACAGCGGGGACAGCCCGCGGACCAGCTGCAGGTACTGCGACATGAAGAAGATCACGCCGGAGAGACCGATCAGCGAGGTCAGGGTGGCGACCACGGCCGCGGTGAACCGCCGGTCGGCGAACAGCCGGACGTCCAGCAGCGGGGTCTCCAGCCGCAGCTGCCGGCGGACGAAGAGGACCAGCGCGGCGGCGCCGACGACGAACGCGGCGGGCACCGTCCAGTGCTCGAACGGGCCGTGCGCCGCGGCCTCCTTGACCGCGTAGACGACGCCGATCACACCGGCCATCGACAGGGCGACGCTGGCGACGTCCCAGCGGCCCGGCCGCGGGTCGCGGGACTCCGGCAGCAGCCAGGCGCCGAACGCCAGCAGCAGGACCAGCACCGGCAGGTTGAGCAGGAAGACCGAGCCCCACCAGAAGTGCTCCAGCAGCATGCCGCCGATCAGCGGGCCGAGGGCGGCGCCGGCGGTGGCGCCCGCGCCCCAGATGCCGATGGCGGTGGCCCGCTCCCGGGCGTCCGGGAACAGCGCGCGGATCAGGGACAGGGTGGACGGCATGATGGTCGCGCCGGCCACGCCGAGCAGGGCGCGGGCCAGGATCAGCCAGCCGGGGCTCGGCGCGTAGGCGGCGAGCAGCGAGGCCGCGCCGAAGGCGGTGGAGCCGAACAGCAGCAGCCGCTTGCGGCCGATCCGGTCGCTGAGCGCGCCCATGCTGACGAGCAGCCCGGCGAGGACGAAGGAGTACGCGTCGCCGATCCACAGCAGCTGGGTGCCGCTCGGGCGGAGCGTCTCGCTGATGGACGGGATGGCGAGGGACAGCACGGTGGCGTCGAGGGCGACGAGGGTGACGGCCAGGACGAGTACGCCCAGGCCGGCCCAGCGGTGCTGCGCACGGGCCTGGACGTGTGTGCCGGTCATGAGGGTTCCGATCTCCTGAGGGCTCCGCCGAGGAACAGCTCGGTGAGCGAGTACGCGCCGTCGCGCGGGGCCAGTCGTCCGTCCTGGACGGCCCAGCCGACCCCGGCGACGAGGTCGAAGAAGGCTTCGCTGAGCCACCCGGCCGCGAGTTCGATCCGGAAGACGCCCTGCTGCTGGCCGCGGAGGAAGAGCGCGCGGACGCGGGCGTCCTGCGCCTCCCACAGGTCGTTGATCTCGGGGTCGTCGTAGAGCTGGTTCTCGCCGGCGAGGAAGGCGCAGAGCGCGGCGTCGGGGACGACGGCGTCGACCAGCCTGCGCAGGGCGGCGTCCGCCGGCCCGTCCTCGATCACGGCGGTGTCGCAGGCGTCCGCGAACTTCCGCAGGCTGAGCATGCCGACCTCGCGGATCAGCGCTTCGCGGCCCGGGAAGATCCGGTGCAGCGTGGCACGGCTGATCCCGGCGGCGCGGGCGATCTCGTCGAGGTGGGCGGTGGGGCGGCGGGAGAGCACGCCCACGGCTGCCTCGAGGACGGAGTCGCGATCGGTGGCCATGAGCCGAGTGTAGAGCACGTGAGACATGGATGTCTCATATGTGAGCACCGAATCCTGCCTGAGACGGGTCCGTGCCGCCGCACGGCCGGTTCCGGGCAACAGAAAACCGGGGACGGCGGGTGCCGCCCCCGGTCGGGGAGGGGTGGATCAGCTCTGGTTGTAGAAGCCGCTGCTGTCGAGCGGGCGGTCGATCACCGTCACCTCGACGTCCGGCGGGGTGAGCAGGAAGACCCGGCGGGCGATCCGCTCGATGCCGCCCCGGGTGCCGAAGACCAGGCCGGAGGCGAAGTCGATCATGCGCTTCGCCTCGGGGTCCTCCATCTCGCTCAGGTCCATCACGACCGGCGTGCCGGTGCGCAGGTGCTCGCCGACGGTGCGGGCCGCCTCGAAGCCGGTCGGCTTCAGCGACACGATCTTCGCCGCGGGCGCCGGAACGGACGGCAGGGTGTCCTCGGTGTCCCACGCGTCGTCGTACGCCGCAGCGGGGTAGTTGCCGGAGGGCATCAGCCACCCGTTGTGGTGCTCGTCGCGAAGTGCTCCCATTTGCCGCGCCTCCCTCTCCCGACCCGTACGCGCCCCCCGTGGGCGTGTCTTTTTGACACGTCATCCACTTGTTGGAACTGTCCGAGTATCGCACTGATCACCGGTTCGGTGCCCGCACGCGACCGCCGTCCGGGTCGTGGCGCGCCCGATCGCCGGGTGATCCCGACAACCGGTGCGACGCCGCAGGTCGCCGGACGGTTCCGCGTGTAGACCATATGGGGAGGCAGCTTCGGGAAGTTGACGATCCGTCAACGAAGCTGTAACGGCGTCAACCCCTGCTCACTCCCCGGTGGCGCCGTCGATCCGCTCGCGGATCAGATCGGCGTGTCCGTTGTGCCGCGCGTACTCCTCGATCATGTGGACGAGGATCCAGCGCAGCGTGACCTCCTCGCCGCTGCGCGGCCGCTTGCCCACCGTCTCCGGCGGCAGCCCGGCGGCGGCCGCCCGGGCCAGCTCGACCTGGGTGCGGTAGGTCGCGAAGTCGGCCTCCACGTCGGCGGTGTCGACCTGGTTGAAGTCGCCGTCCTCGTCGTCCTTCGTCCAGAAGATGCCCTCCTCGAACTCCTGGCCCTGGAGGACGGAGAGGAACCAGTACCGCTCCACCTCGGCCATGTGCCGGACGAGGCCGAGCAGGCTGAGCGAGGACGGCGGCACCGAGCGCTCGCGGAGCCGGTCGTGGCCGAGGCCCTCGGTCTTCAGCAGCAGGGTGGCGCGGTGGTAGTCCAGCCAGGCGGTGAGCATGGCGGTCTCGTCGGCGGCGAAGGGCGGCTCGATGCGTTCGGTCGTCATGCCGGACATCCTGAGGCAGCGTCGGGAACGACTGCCACCGATTGGCACGGCGAGGTGACCGACGACACCCAGATGACGCTGTTCACCGCCGAGGGCCTGCTGCGCGGCGGCACCCGCG
>NZ_JBEYFP010000713.1:0-2995 GCF_040634455.1 Kitasatospora sp. NPDC007106 | reverse complement strand
GCGGCGGCCGGGGCGGCGGCGGTGACCAGCATCGGCAGGGCCAGGGCCGCCGCCCCGCACAGGGCGGCGAACCGGCGGGCGCCGGGGACTCTCCGGGTGGTGCTTCTTCTTCGGGCAGGGCGGATCTCGGGCACGGCGAAACTCCTGCGGACGGCCCCGCGCTGTGGGTGCGCGGGGCTGGTGAGGGTGGACCGCCGGCCGGTGGCGCGATGAAGATGGCATGGACGCGGTTATTACCGCCAGGTATCTGCATGCCACAATTCGGACAGTGACCGGGTTTCTCCCTGCGTCACCGACCCCGCGCCGACCCAGCGCCGACCCCTCGCCGTCCGTCCGCCCCCGCCGCGGCGGGACCGCCCCAGCTCAGACCCCCCGCGCGCCGCCGCGGCCCGCCGCCAGCACCTCCGCCACGTCCGCCGCCAGCCGCTCCGCCTCGCCGGGCTCCAGCGTCGCCACGCAGAGCCGGATCGCCGGCTCCGAGTGCAGCCGGAACCGCGCGCCGGGCGCCGCCACCCAGCCGCGCTGCACCAGCCCCGCCACCGCCGCCGTCTCGTCCCGCACCGGGATCCACACGTTCAGCCCGCTGCGCCCGTGCGCCGCGACCCCGCGGGCGGCCAGCGCCCGCATCAGCGCGTCCCGGCGCTCGCCGTAGGCCGCCGCGACCCGGGCGACCGGCGCGGCGTCGCTGCGCCACAGCTCCACGACGGCCCGCTGCAGCAGGTGGCTGACCCAGCCCGCGCCGAGGCGCTGCCGCCCCAGGACGCGCCCGACCGTGTCCTCGTCGCCGATCGCGACGGAGAGGCGCAAGTCCGGCCCGTAAGCCTTCGCCGCCGACCGCACCAGCAGCCGGTGCTCGGTGATCGGGACGCCGTCCGGCCCCGCCGCCAGCGACTGGAACGGCAGGTCGACCATGCCGTGCCCGTGGTCGTCCTCGATCAGCAGGATGCCCGGACGGCCGGCGATCACCTCGCGCAGGGCCGCGGCGCGGGCCGGGCTCAGCGCGGCGCCCGTCGGGTTCTGCGCCCGGCTGGTGACGATCAGGCAGCGGGCGCCCAGCGCCAGCGCATTGGCCACCTCGACGGGCAGCGGCCCCTCGTCGTCGGTGCGGACCGGCACCGGCTTGAGGCCGAGCGCGGGCACCAGGTCGAGCAGGCTGCCCCAGCCCGGATCCTCCACCGCGACGAGGTCGCCCGGGCGCAGCCGGGCCAGCAGGGCCCGTTCGATGGTGTCGAGCGAGCCGGAGCAGACCGCGATCGCGCCGGCCGGGGCGCCGTCCGCGGCGAAGGAGGCCCGGGCCAGCTCGACCAGCCCGGGATCGGCGGGCGGGTGCCCGTACAGCACGGGCGGACCGGCCGCCGCCGCGGCGAGGGCCGGGCCGAGCGCGGGCAGCAGCGCCGGATCCGGGTTGCCCGCGGAGAGGTCGCGGGCGCCGGGCGGGACGGCGATGCCGACCTCGTCGCGCGGGGTGGTGACCGGGCGGGGGCGGACCCGGCTGCCCTTGCGGCCGGCCGTCTCGATCACGCCGCGGTCGCGCAGCAGCCGGTAGGCGGCGGCCACGGTGTTCGGATTGACGCCCAGCTCGACGGCGAGTTCGCGCAGCGGCGGCAGCGCGGCGCCGGGCGCCAGCCGCCCCTCGGCGACGGCCCCTTCGACGTCGGCCGCAATCTCGCTGGCCCGCCGACCCTTGATCGGATAGTCTCCTAGCACAAAGAAGATTATGCACTAGTGCAGTGAGGTTGTCATGTCGGACACGGCCTACGCCCGGACTCCCCGCACCGTCCCCACCCGATCGCGCGACCGCGCCAGCTGGGACAGGGCGGCCGTGCACGCCGTCCTCGACAGCGCCTGGGTGTGCCACCTCGGCTTCGTCGCCGACGGCGCGCCCGTCGTCCTGCCGACCATCTACGCCCGGGTCGGCGACGCGCTGTACCTGCACGGCTCGACGGGCAGCCGGCCGCTGCGCGGCGCCGGGGCCGACGAGGGCCTGCCGGTGTGCGTGACGGTCACCCTGGTCGACGGCATCGTGCTGGCCAAGTCGGCGTTCAACCACTCCGTCAACTACCGCTCGGTGGTCGCCCACGGCACCGCCTTCCAGGTCACCGACCCGGACGAGCTGGCGACGGCGCTGGACGCGCTGGTCGACCAGGCGGTGCCCGGCCGCTCGGCCGACGCCCGGCCGGCGAACGCCAAGGAGGTGGCGGCGACGGCCGTCGTCCGGCTCGACCTGGACGAGGTGTCCCTCAAGTCCCGCACCGGGGGCGTGAACGACGACGAGGACGACCTCCCGCTGCCGCACTGGTCGGGCGTGGTGCCGGTGCGCACGGTCTACGCCGCTCCCGAGCCGCACCCGAGCACCACCGGCCCCGTCCCGGGCTACCTCGCGGACTTCGTCGCCGGGGAGCTGCCGTGCTGATCCGGTCCTGGGACGCCGGCACGGACGCCGAGTGGCGCGCCTGGCTCGCCGAGGGCCGGGACTTCGGGGTGCTCGCCGCGAACGGCGCGGAGGGGCGGGGCCCGGTGCTCGTCCCGACGCACTTCCTGCTGGACGCGGACGCCGGCGAGATCCTGCTCCACCTCGCGGCGCCCAACCCGGTCTGGGCCGCGCTGCGCGCCGACCCGCACGTCACCCTGGCGGTGACGGACGACTACGCCTACGCGCCCGGCCACTGGCGCGGCGAGCCGGGCACCCCGACGAGCCTGTACGCCTCGGTGCACTTCCACTGCACCGCCGCGGTCGTCGAGGACGCGGCGGGCAAGGCCGAGATCCTCCGCCGCCAGGCGGCGCACTTCCAGCCGGAGGCACCGCTCGACGTCACCCCCGGCGAGGCGCCGTTCGGGCCGCTGCTGAGCGGCCTGCGCGGGCTGCGGCTGACGGTCCGCGAGGTCCGGGCCAAGTTCAAGTACGACGACAAGAAGCCGGTGGCCGAGCAGGCGGCGCTGGCCGGCCGGCTCGCCGAGCGCGGCACCGGGCTGGACGCCGGCGCCCGGGCGCAGC
>NZ_JBEYFP010000712.1:0-3001 GCF_040634455.1 Kitasatospora sp. NPDC007106 | reverse complement strand
GCCGGCGCTCCGCCTCGCCGAGCCGCCCGGCCAGGTGGGCGCCGTCCGCGGCCAGCGCGGTCAGGGTGGCCGGCTGCGGCGAGGGCGGCTCGGCCCGGTAGTACCCGGGCACGTCCAGCAGGCCGCGCAGGGCGGCGAGCATCCGGACGTCGGAGGTCTCCGCCAGCGGCGCCAGCCGGCCCGAACGGACGGCCGCGACCCGCGCGGACAGCTCCTCGCGGCGGTGCAGCGCGGCCCGTGCGGCCCGCACCGTCCGGGCCGCCCCCTCGGCGATCCGCCGGTCCGTCACCTCCGGCAGCAGGCGGGCGATCCCGGCCGCCGTGGCCTCCTCGTCGGCGGCGAGCAGGGCCGCGGCCGCCTCCCGCCCGGCCGCGCGGAGCGCCCGCGAGGAGGCGGGGTCGCGCGGGGCCAGGAAGTGCCAGAACGGCGGCGGCGGCAGCACCGGCACGTCCCCGCCGGCCCGCCACAGCAGCGAGCCGTCCTGCGCGTCGTGGCAGTGCACCCGGTGCGGGTCGGTCAGCACGCACTCGGCGCCGCCCCCGGGCATCCGGGCGACCGCCCAGGGCTCGCAGGAGGCCGCGGCGCGCAGCCCGGCGGTGCGGCCGTCGGTGCCCTCCAGCCGGTGGTCCCAGCCGCGGGCGTCCTTCTCCGGGCCGCGCAGCACCCGGAAGCCGGCCAGGCCGGCGCGGTGGCCGAGCGGGGAGGCGTCGGCGTCCGCGTCCGGCGGCAGCGCGACCAGCGAGAGCAGCTGGACCCGGTGGCCGTCCGGCACGGGCGCGGCGGCGAACGCCGGACGGTCGAACGCGCCGGTCCGGCCGCCGGTGGCCGGGTCGAGGCGGTCCCAGTCCTCGTCGCCGTGCGCGCTGCGGCTCCACACGGTGGTGCCGTCGGAGAGCTGCCGGGACGCGGCCAGGCCGTCCCGGTCGCCGGGGCGCAGGATCCGGGCGCCGTCGTGGCGGCCGGTGCGGTCGGCGGTCTCGAACTGGCAGGCGGTGGCCGACCAGGTCCGCAGGCCGGTGGCCCGGGCCGGCTCGAAGACCTCCCCGGGCCGGGACGCCCAGTACGCCTGCCAGGTGTACGGGTGCTTGGTGTCGGTCGTCCAGGCCACCAGCAGGTCGCCGCCGGCGTAGTTCACGGCGTGCAGCGCGGCGTCCCCGGGCAGCGCGAGGACGTGGTCCGCCCGGCGGCCGCGGTGGTCGACCGCGATCGCGCGGTCCCGGGTGAAGAGGGTGAGCACCGGCCAGGTGGTGGTCGTGCCGGCCGGCGGGGCGCCGAGGTCGGCGAGCGCCTCGTCCAGGGCGGGCCAGCCGAGTTCCTCGGGCAGGCCGGCGCGGAGGGTGCGCAGCAGCGGGCCGGTGAGGTCGACGGCGGCGAGCGCCTCCTCGATGCCGTCCAGGGCGGCCGCGGTCGGCCGGTCGAGCAGGGTCTCCAGCACGCCGAGGGCGTCCTCGGCGGCGCCGAGTCCGCCGTCGGCGAGCTCGTCGAGCAGGCCGGTGATCCGGGCGCGGACGGCGCCGGCGATCGCCGGGTTCTCCGGCAGCCGGGTCACCGCGGTACCGCGCCGCAGGTCGGCGTGGACGGTGCCCTCCAGCCGCGCGCCGAGCACCGGGTCGGCGGCGAGCGCCCGCAGGTCGCGGCGGGACTCGCCGCCCCAGACGACCAGCGGGACCGTCCGCGGCGGCGTCTCCACCGGGATGCCCTCGGCCAGGCAGGCGTCGGCGAGGTCGGCGTCCAGCCCGGACGAGCGGTACTGCGCCTCGTGCAGCCGCACCGGGACGCCCTCGGCACGCAGCCGGCCGGCCAGCGGTGGCAGCAGCTCGAAGAACTCCGGCGGCAGCGGACGGCGGGTGATCCCGCCGCCGCCCACCCGGTTGTAGGCGTAGGTGTACGACAGCCGGCCGAGCCAGCCGGCGAGCCCCGCGGACGGGGTGAGCCGGCCCGCGGCGAGCGCGTCCACCACGCCCGCGGCGCGTAGCAGGCGCACCCAGGCCCCGCCGCCGGCGGTCGGCGCGAAGCCGAGGGCGGTCACGGCCGGCGGGAACATCTCCAGCAGTCCGGCGCGGACCGCGTCGGTCGGCGGGTGGGCCGCGAGCAGGGCGGCGGCGCCGTCCAGCAGGGCGTCCGGCACCGGGCTGCCCGGACAGCCGGCCAGCACCTCGCCGAGCAGCGCCGCGTCCTCGTCCGGGCCGCGGCCGGCGGCCTTCGCGGACGCCCGCAGCCGGGTGTGCAGGTCGGCCGGCGGCACCGCCCCGCCCGACCCCCAGGCCCGGACGTACCGCACGAACTCCCGGTGCGCCTCCGCCGGCGGCAGGGCGGCGGCGAGCCGGCGCTGCTGGGCGGAGAGCTCCGCCGCGGGCAGCACGCCGAGCCCTGCCACCAGCACGGCGTTCGCCCGCTGGAAGGCCGGATCGGCGGCGCCCCCGCCCTGCCGCTCGGCCTCCCTGGCCAGCCTGTACGCCTGCCCGGCCTGCCGCGGCAGCACCCGGGCGAGCCGGTGGCCGACGGTGTCCCAGAACCAGGGCAGGTGCTCGGGCGGCAGGCGCCTGCTGCGCGACTGCAGACCGCCCAGGTACTGGGCCGGCTTCCGGCGGGCCCGGGGCGGGACGCCGTCGAAGACGTCCGCGAACTGCTGCCGCGCGCCCGCCTCCGCACCCGGAGACCTGACGGACAGCCAGTCCAGGTACACCGTCGAGGCGGTGGGGTCGGTGGGCAGCGGCACGCTCGGCTCGGACATGCGGGCGATCCTGCCACGCTCCCCCGACACCCCGTCCCGGGCTGCGGGCCCCGCTGTCGGCGGTGCGGGGGACACTGCTCCGCGGAACCTGCCGAGGAGGGGCGCCGTGGGCACCTGGGGTACCGGACCGTTCGACAACGACTCGGCGGCGGACTTCGCCTGCCGGCTGGACCGCGCCGCCGGGCGCGAGGCGGTGCTCCGCGGCGTGCTGGAGCGGACGGCCGCCGCCACCGGGTACCTCGACGAGGCCCGGGAGGCGGTGGCGGC
>NZ_JBEYFP010000711.1:0-3004 GCF_040634455.1 Kitasatospora sp. NPDC007106 | reverse complement strand
GGCTGCCGGTCCTTCGCCAACGGGGCTACCAGGAGCCCCGAACTCGTTTGGCTTCAAATAACGTAGGTCGACCGGGAGGTCTGGTCAATAGCTATCCGGATGGATAAATTCTTCCCATCGCCTCTTGCGGGCCCGAGGAGGGCGACCTAGCGTTTGAGGCCAAATGACAGGGCCGCCTTCGCCCCCTGTCGCGGGCCACTCCCCTGCCCGCCCGCATCCCCACCCCCGCCCACGCCGCCCCAGGAGGCACCGGTGAGCGCATCCCCCACCCCCGAGCTCGACACCGAACTCGCGCGGCTGTCCGCCCAGGGCATCGACGTGGTCCGGGTGACCTACCCCGACCTCATCGGCACCGACCGCGCCCGCGACGTCCTGCTCGACCACCTGCCCACGGCGTGCGAACACGGCCTCGCCTTCTGCCGCGCCGTCTACCACACCAGCCCCCGGGGCCACGTCGTCCCCGTGCCCGGCGGACTCGAAGCGGGCCTGCCCGACGTCACCGTCCGCCCCGCCCTGGACACGCTGGTCGCGCTGCCGTGGGAGCCGGGCGTCGCCAGCTGCCTGGGCGAGGTCACCGACCCGGCCACCGGCGCACCCGCCCCCGAGTCACCCCGCGACCTGCTGCGCACCGTCCTCGCCCGCTGCGCCGAACACGGCCTGCGGCCGGTGGTCGGCCCGGAACTCGAGTACTTCCTGTGCACCCCGGCCCCCGACGGCGGCTGGCGGCGGTACTCCGACGTCGAGGGCGTCGTCTACACCGCCGGCCTGCGCGCCGACCCGGAGAACCACCTGCTGCGCACCCTGCGGCAGCTGCGCGGGCTCGGCATCGGCGTGCTCTCCGGCAACCACGAGTTCGACGGCGGCCAGTTCGAGATCAACCTCACCCACTCCGAGGCGCTGGACGCGGCCGACCGGGCCTTCCGCTTCAAGAGCGCGGTGAAGGAACTCGCCCGCCGGGAGGGCAACCTGGCCACCTTCATGGCCAAGCCCTTCAACGGCTCCGGCGGCTCCGGCTTCCACCTCCACCTGTCCTGCACCGATGCCGACGGCGCCAACACCTTCGACGACCCGGGCGCGCCGCACGGCCTCTCCGACACCGCGCGGCACGCCGTCGCCGGCATCCTCGCCCACGCGCCCGCCCTCACCGCGCTGCTCAACCCCACCGTCAACTCCTACAAGCGGTTCGGCCCGGACACCCTGGCCCCCTGGCTCGTCGACTGGGGCCTGGACAACCGCAGCGCCATGGTCCGGATCCCGCCCGAGCGCGGCTCCGGCGCCCGCCTGGAGCTGCGGCTCGGCGACGCCAGCGCCAACCCCTACCTGCTGATCGCGGCGACCGTCGCCGCCGCCCTGCTCGGCGTGCAGGCCGGCGAGGAGCCCCCGGCCCCGCTGGACGGCTACGGCTACGACGCCACCCGGTCCGCCGTCCTCCCGACGAGCCTGCCCGCCGCGCTGGACGCCCTGGAGGCGGACACCGCCCTCACCGAGCTGCTCGGCAAGGAGTTCACCACCTCCTTCCTCGCCTACAAGCGCCACGAGGTCGAGCGCTTCCAGCGGCACATCACCGACTGGGAGTTCGACGAGTACGCCTACCACCTCTGAACCCGCCTCTGAACCCGCCTCCGAGTCGCCGGACGGACGACGCCCGGCCACCGCACACCGACGTCCCACCCCTTGGAGCCCCCGTGACCATCCTCCCCCTCGACGCCGTGCACGAGCCCCTGCCGCTGGACCAGGTGGACCTCGCCGACCTCGACAACTTCACCGACGGCGTCACCCCCTGGCGCATGTTCCGCACCCTCCGCCACCAGGACCCCGTCCACTGGCAGCCCGAGCCCGAGCCCAACTCCGGCTTCTGGGCCGTCACCCGCCACGCGGACATCGCCCGCGTGGACCGCGACGCCGAGACCTTCACCTCCACCCGGTTCGTCAACCTGGAGGAGCTGGACGACGACCAGATCAAGAAGCGCGCCTCCATCCTGGAGCTGGACGGCGTCCGCCACCGCGCCATGCGCAGCGTGCTGCAGCGGCAGTTCGGGCAGAGCACCATCAACCAGTACGCCGACTTCCTGCGCGGCCTCACCTCGAAGACGCTGGACGCGGCGCTGGCCAAGGGCGGCTTCGACTTCGTCTCCGACGTCTCCGCCGACTTCCCCATCAACGTGCTGGCCCGGCTGCTGGACGTGCCGCCGGAGGACAACCAGAAGCTCATCGACTGGGGCAACCGCATCATCGGCAACACCGACCCCGACTACGCCGACGTCCTGCTCCACAGCGCGGAGAGCGAGAAGTACCGCGACCTGCCGTTCCGCTCCCCGGCCTCGCTGGAGGTCTTCGAGTACGGCCGCGAACTGGCCCGACAGCGGCGCGGCGGCAACGGCACCGACCTGGTCTCCCGGCTGGTCAACGAGACCCCCCGGGACGGCGTCCCGCTCAGCGCGCAGGACTTCGACAACTACTTCCTGCTGCTCGTCGTCGCCGGGAACGAGACCACCCGGCACACCATCAGCCACTCGATGCTGGCGCTCATCCAGCACCCGGAGCAGCTCGCCCGGCTCCAGGAGGACCCCTCGCTGATCCCCGCCGCGGTCGAGGAGTTCCTGCGCTGGGCCTCCCCCGTCTACCACTTCCGCCGCACCGCCACCCGCGACGTGGAGCTCGGCGGCAAGCGGATCAGGGAGGGCGACAAGGTGGTCATGTGGTACGCCTCGGGCAACCGCGACGAGGAGGTCTTCGGCAACCCCTACGACTTCGACGTCACCCGCACCGACAACGACCACATCACCTTCGGCAAGGGCAGCCCGCACCTGTGCCTCGGCAACCTGCTGGCCCGTACCGAGATCCGCATCATGTTCGAGGAGCTGATCCCGCGACTCTCCTCGATCCGCCTCGCCGGGGACGTCCCGCGCGTGCGGTCCAACTTCGTCAACGGCATCAAGAAGCTCCCCGTGGAGGTCACCCTGGCCTGACCGGCGCGGCAGCACCACCGGACCGGGGATCCGCC
>NZ_JBEYFP010000710.1:0-3006 GCF_040634455.1 Kitasatospora sp. NPDC007106 | reverse complement strand
GTCCGCCCAGCCGGCCAGCAGCGCGGGCACCCGCGCGGCCAGCTCGTGCGCCGCCGGCGTCGGTGCCATCCCGGCGCGCGACCGCTCGAACAGCCGGACCTCCAGCTGCCCCTCCAGCAGCCGGATCCGCTTGGTCAGGGTCGGCTGGGCCACGCCGAGCCGGGACGCCGCGGCGGTGAGCTGTCCCTCGTCGAACACCGCCGCGAACGCCCGCAGCAACCGGGTGTCGATGTCCATGCCCACAGGGTATGGATCACGGAATTGGACCGGGAGGGCGGGGCTGGTGCAGAGTCGGCCGCTCACGGGGGGAGCGGTACCGGCAGTGCAGGGGGCTGCCGGTGCCGTCCGCCGTGCCGGTCCCGGCACGGAGCGGTGATCCGCCGTAGCGTGGGTGCCCACCGCGCGGACGGAGGGCACACCTGTGGGGAAGACCGATCGGCTCGCGAAGAAGCCGTACGAGCGCGAGCTGCTGCGTCTCCAGCACGAGCTGGTCCGCCTGCAGGAATGGGTCCGCAGCGAGGGCGTGCGGCTGGTCGTCGTCTTCGAGGGCCGGGACGCCGCCGGCAAGGGCGGCGCGATCAAGCGCGTCACCGAGTACCTCAATCCGCGCATCGCCCGGATCGCCGCGCTGCCCGCCCCGACCGAGCGCCAGCGGGGCCAGTGGTACTTCCAGCGCTACGTCGAACAGCTGCCGGCCGCCGGCGAGATCGTCCTGTTCGACCGCAGCTGGTACAACCGGGCCGGCGTCGAGCACGTCATGGGCTTCTGCACCGAGGAGGAGTACCGGCTCTTCCTGCACCAGACCCCGCTCTTCGAGCAGATGCTGGTCGAGGCGGGCATCCTGCTGCGCAAGTACTGGTTCTCGGTGAGCGACACCGAGCAGGAGAAGCGGTTCCGGGACCGCCTCTCGGACCCGATGCGCCGCTGGAAGCTCTCCCCGATGGACATCGAGTCCATCACCCGCTGGGAGGAGTACTCCCGGGCCAAGGACGTGATGTTCGCGCACACCGACATCCCGGAGTCGCCCTGGTACGTGGTGGAGAGCGACGACAAGCGGCGGTCCCGGGTCAACATGATCGCCCACCTGCTCTCCACCGTCCCGTACCTGGCGATCGAGCCGCCCGCGGTGGTGCTGCCGCCGCGCCCGGCCGCCACCGGCTACCGCCGCCCGCCGCGCGACCTGCAGACCTTCGTCCCGGACCACGCGGCGAAGCTGGCGGACTGACCGGGTCGGCTCAGCTCGCCGAGCCGGCCGCGGCACCGGTCGCCAGGTCCGGGCCCCAGCGGTCCAGCGCGGCCTGCAGGTCGAGCGGGCCCGGCCGGGCGTCCGACTCCGCGGCCGGCCAGTCCTCGCGCGGGACCCGCCACATCACCTCGAACTCGTTGCCGTCCGGGTCCTTGGCGTAGAAGGACTTGGACACCAGGTGGTCGGTCGAGCCGACCAGCGCCTTCCGCTCGGCGAGTCTCGCCCCGATCTCCGCCAGCTCGCCGAGCGTGCCGACCTCCCAGGCCAGGTGGTAGAGGCCGACCCGGCCCTGCTCCGGACCGGGCGCGTCCGCGCCGATCGCGAACAGCCCGAGGTCGTGGTCGTTCAGCGTGTCCGGCGCCGACAGGAACGCCGCCCGGCCGGGGATCAGGTGGCCGACCGAGAACCCGAAGACCTCGGTGTAGAAGGCGACCGAACGGTCGACCTCGCGGATCCACAGCACGGCGTGGTTCAGACGGCGGACGGGCATGGCGCACTCCTTCGGCGACGGGGGGAGCCCCCAGCGTACGCCCTCAGGTTCAAATTCGAACTACCCGGCCGGGCCGTCGGTCCGCTCGCATACCCTTGCGCCCGTGGACGAACCGGACCTCTTCACCGCAGCCGCCGAGGAACGCCAGGCCAAGGAGCCCGGCCGGGCCCCGCTCGCCGTACGGATGCGCCCGCGCACCCTCGACGAGGTCGCCGGCCAGCGCCGGCTGCTCAAGGACGGCTCCCCGCTGCGCCGCCTGGTCGCCGGCTCCCGCGGTCCCGCCGCCACCAGCTCGGTCATCCTCTGGGGCCCGCCCGGCACCGGCAAGACCACCCTCGCCCACGTGATCAGCCAGGCCGTCGAGGGCCGCTTCGTCGAACTCTCCGCCATCACCGCCGGCGTCAAGGAGGTCCGCGCGGTCATCGACGGCGCCCGCCGCGCCGTCGGCATGACCGGCCGCGAGACCGTCCTCTTCCTCGACGAGATCCACCGCTTCTCCAAGGCCCAGCAGGACTCCCTGCTGCCCGCCGTCGAGAACCGCTGGGTCACCCTGATCGCCGCCACCACCGAGAACCCCTACTTCTCGGTGATCTCCCCGCTGCTCTCCCGCTCGCTGCTGCTCACCCTGGAGGCGCTCACCGACGACGACGTGCGCACCCTGCTGCGCCGCGCGGTCGCCGACGAACGCGGGCTGCAGGGCGCCGTCGAACTCTCCGCGGAGGCCGAGGACCACCTCGTCCGGCTCGCCGGCGGCGACGCCCGCCGGGCGCTCACCACCCTGGAGGCCGCCGCCGGCGCCGCGCTGGAGCAGGGCGCGGCGGAGATCACCCTGGCCGCCACCGAGACCGCCGTCGACCAGGCCGCCGTCCGCTACGACAAGGACGGCGACCAGCACTACGACGTGGCCAGCGCCCTCATCAAGTCGATCCGCGGCAGCGACGTGGACGCCACCCTGCACTACCTGGCCCGGATGATCGAGGCGGGGGAGGACCCGCGGTTCATCGCCCGGCGGCTGATGATCTCCGCCAGCGAGGACGTCGGTCTGGCCGACCCGACCGCGCTCGCCACCGCCGTCGCCGCGGCCCAGGCGGTCGCCATGATCGGCTTCCCGGAGGCCAGGATCATCCTCGCCGAGGCCGCCATCGCCCTGGCGCTGGCCCCCAAGTCCAACGCCGCCTACCTGGCCATCGACGCCGCCCTCGCCGACGTCCGGCAGGGCCTGGCCGGGCCCGTCCCGCCGCACCTGCGGGACGCCCACTACGGCGGCGCC
>NZ_JBEYFP010000709.1:0-3008 GCF_040634455.1 Kitasatospora sp. NPDC007106 | reverse complement strand
GGCAGCCTGCAGACCGTCCGGCCGCGCGAACTCGGCCTGATGACCTCGGGCCGGGCCATCTCGCACTCCGAGGAATCACCCCGCGAGCATGCCCGGCTGCTGCACGGCGCCCAGCTCTGGGTCGCCCTGCCCGACGCCCACCGCCACACCGAACCCGCCTTCGAACACCACCCCGACCTGCCCAGGGTGACCGACCTCGGCGGCGGCCTCGACGCGACGGTGATCCTCGGCGAACTCGACGGCGTCCGCTCCCCCGGCACCATCCACACCCCGCTGGTCGGCGCCGACCTGACGCTCCGCGAGGGCACCGAGGTCCGTCTGCCGGTCGAGCCCCACTTCGAGTACGCGGTGCTCACCATGAGCGGCCTCACCGAGGTCGACGGCGTCCGGCTGGAGCCCGGCTCGATGCTCTACCTGGGGACCGACCGCCGTGAACTCCCGCTACGCGCCGTCACGGACGGCTCGGTCCTGCTCCTCGGCGGTGAACCCTTCGAGGAGGAGCTCGTCATGTGGTGGAACTTCATCGGCCGATCCGGTGAGGAGATCGCACAGGCACGAAACGACTGGGAGAAGGGCACGCGCTTCGGCGAAGTACACGGCTACGACGGTGCCCGGCTGCATGCCCCGCAGCTGCCGGTGACCCCGCTGAAGCCCCGCGGACGAGTACGCTGACCTGCGAAAACAATCACCGATCGCACAGGCGATCCAGGCAGTCAGGGAAGGCCGGAAGGCCTCGCGGCGCCGAGCGGCGAAGGCTCCTCGGCGCCGTGATCACCGCCTGGCAGACGCGCAGCCCCGTGGCAGGGATTCTTGGTCGGGGTCTGCGCCGAGCAGCAGCAGGTTGGCCACCTCGGCGTCCATGTCGCTGAGGACGAAGCAGAAGTCGGCGGAGGGGACGGCTCCCGGCCTTCCTGACGCGTTCCTGGCGCTGTCCGCACCGATCTTGACGGCTCCTTGATCCGGAATGGGCGGGCATCGCCCGGTTCAGGGCTGGTACCGGTAGCCGATGCCCGGTTCGGTGATCAGGTGGCGGGGGCGGGTGGGATCGGGTTCGAGCTTGCGGCGCAGGCCGCCGGGGTAGACCCGCAGATAGTTTCCGCGGTCCTCGGCCTCGGGGCCCCACACCTCGCGCAGGATCTCCTTGCCCGGCACCAGGCGGCCGGGCGCCGCGAGCAGCAGCTTGAGGATGTGCCACTCCGTGGGGGTGAGCCGCACGGGTCCGTCCGGGCCTGTGACGGTGTTCGCGGCCGTGTCGATCACGTGGTCGCCGAGGACGACGCTGAGCGGCGGCGCGAGGCCGGCGGATCGTCGCAGCACCGCGCGGAGCCTGGCGAAGAGTTCGTCCACCACGAAGGGCTTGGTCAGGTAGTCGTCCGCCCCGGCGTCCAGGGCGCTGATCCGGTCGTCGACCCCGCTGCGGCCGGACAGCACGATGATCGGCACCGAGAGTGAGGCCCGCAGGCCCCGGATGATGTCCACGCCGTCGAAGTCGGGCAGGCCCAGGTCGAGCACGACGGCGTCGGGGCTGCCGCGGCCCACGGCGTCGAGAGCCTGCTGTCCGGTGGCGGCGGTCAGTACGGAGTAGCGCCTGGCGTGCAGATTGATCTTCAGCGTGCGCAGCAGCGCCGGTTCGTCGTCCACCACCAGGATGTGGCTCATGCCGCGACACCTCCGTCCGTCGGGTCGGCCGCCTGGGATGCGGGCAGGGTGAGGAGCATGGTGGTGCCGCCTCCGGGGGTGTCCTCGACCTCCAGGGAGCCGCCCATGGCTTCGGCAAGGCCGCGGGAGAGGGCGAGGCCGAGGCCGACACCGGTGGTGTTGTCGTTGTCGCCGAGGCGCTGGAACGGCAGGAAGACCCGGTCGCGGTCCGCGAAGGGAATGCCCGGGCCGCGGTCGACGACCCGGACCTCCACCCGTCCGCGGTGGTGGCTGGCGGCGACCAGGACGGGTGCGCCCGGGGCGTTGTACCTGAGGGCGTTGGTGATCACGTTGGCCAGCACCCGTTCGAGCAGCGGCACGTCGGCGAGCACCGGTGGCACGGTGTCCAGATCCAGCGGTTGGACGGGGGCGTCCGGCCGGGCGAGGGAGTCCATCGCGCGCCGCAGCACCTCGTCCAGCGGGGTGGATTCCAGGTGCAGGGTGAGCACGCCGGCCTGGAGCCGACTCATGTCGAGCAGGTTGTCGACGAGGCGGGTGAGTTTGACGAGTGACTCGTCGGCCATGTCGAGGAGTTCGGCCTGGTCCTCGGGGGCGAACTCCACCTCGGCACTGCGTAGCGAGCCGACGGCGGCGAGGGCGGCGGCGAGCGGGGTGCGCAGGTCGTGGCTGACGGCGGCGAGCAGGGCGGTGCGCATCCTGTCGGCGGCCTTGATCGGTTCGATCTCGGCGGCGACGGTGGCGAGCCGGTCGCGTTCCAGGGCGGCGGCGATGTGGGCGGCGAACGCGGTGAGCACCCGCTGGTCGGCGGCGGGCAGCCTGCGCCCGGCGAGGATCAACAACGCCTCCGGTCCGACCGGGACTTCGGTGACCGTGCGGTCCGGGGCCGGTGCGCCGTCGCTGTCACTGCGGCCGAGGGTCTCGCCGCTGCGCCGGTCGAGGAGGGCGACGGAGTCGAGGGCGAAGGCGGTGCGGGTCTTCTCCAGCAGGGCGGGCAGGGCGTCGGCCCCGCGCAATACGCTGCCGGCAAGGGTGGAGAGGGTCTCGGCCTCGGCGGTCGCCCTGGCTGCCCGGGCGGTGAGCCGGGTGGCGCGGTCGACCACGGTGGAGACGGTGAGCGCGACCGCGGCGAACACCACCAGCGCGATGGCGTTGTTGGGCTCGGCGATGGTGAACGTGTGGACGGGCGGGATGAAGTAGTAGTTGAGCAGCAGTGAGGCGACCAGCGAGGCCAGCAGCGCGGAGGTTGCTCCGCCGAGCAATGCGACGGCCACCACACCGAGTTGGAAGATCAGGGCCACGGTGGTGAGGTTGAGCGACCCCGTCAGCTGACCGTGATCCTTTCTCAGCTG
>NZ_JBEYFP010000708.1:0-3011 GCF_040634455.1 Kitasatospora sp. NPDC007106 | reverse complement strand
GTCGACGGTGGTGGGAACACGTACTGACGGTCCATCAGTTCGTCCGGGCGGGGCCGGCCCGCGGGTCGGCCCCGGAATCGTCCGACCGACGCAACACCCGGGAGACACACCGTGCGCATCCTCTTCACCGGCCCGGCAGCGCCGAGCCACCTGTACCCGATGGTGCCCACCGCGCAGGCCCTGCGGGCCGCGGGACACGACGTGCTGTTCGCCGTCCCGAGGCCGATGGAGCAGCTCGGCCTGGCGGGCTTCCCGATGGTCGGGATCGGCGACGGGACGTCCCTCCAGGAGGCGTTCGAGGCCTTCAGCGGCGAGGAGGCGGTGAGTTACGCCAAGCCCGACCTGACCCAGGACCAGATCCTCGAACGGGCCGCGGCCGCGTTCGCGTACGCCTCGCGTCCCACCGTCGACGACCTGCTGGAGACCGCCCGCGGGTGGGGGGCCGACCTGCTGGTCCACGACTCCTGCCTGGCCTCCGCGCAGTTGGTCGCCGCGCGGCTGAAGATCCCGGCGGCGCTGCAGAACTTCGGTTTCAGCTCCGGCCTGGACATGGCCGCGCGGCTGGCCCGCCGGGTCACCGACCTCTACGAGCGGTACGGCGTGTCCGCCCCGGCCGCGTCCACCCCGCTGAACATCGTCCCGGCGGCGCTGGGCGGCGATCCGGGCGGCCTGCGGATGCGCTACGTGCCCTACAACGGCGGTGGCGCCGTGCCCGTGGAGCTGCTGCGCCGGGGCGACCGGCCGCGGGTCGCGGTGACCCTCGGCACGGTGATCACCCGGATCGACGGCCTGCAGGCGATCACCCGGCTGATCGGGGCGGCCGCGGCGGTCGACGCGGAGTTCCTGCTCGCCGTGGGTGACGCGGATCTCACCCCGCTCGGTACCCTTCCGGCCAATGTCCGGCCGCTGCCGTGGGTGCCGCTGGCCGAGCTGCTGCGCGTCTGCGACGCGGTCGTCCACCACGGCGGTGCCGGCAGCGCGCTGACCGCGCTGCAGGCCGGTGTCCCGCAGCTGCTCCTCCCCCAGGGCGCCGACAACTTCACCGTCGCCGACGTCCTCACCGCCACCGGCGCCGCCCTGCGCAGCGGCTCCGAGGACGTGGACTCCGGGCTGCTCGACCGGCTCGTCACCGATCCGGCGCTCCGGACGGCCGCCGTGCGCCTCCGGGCGGAGAACGACGCCCTGCCCACCCCCGCCGCCCTCGTCCCCGACGTCGAGGCGCTCGTGACCGCCCGCCGCTGACCCGGGCGGCTCGTGGAAGAGCGCCGCCGCTGGTCCGGTGACCTGCGGCGGCGCTCGGGGGCCGTTCCTCGCCCGGAGCCGGTCAGAGCCGCTCGGGAACGGGGTTGCCGACGGCCTCGACGGCGCGCCGGAGCGGGACCTTCACCAGCACGGCGAAGCCGATCACGAAGAACACCAGCAGGGAGATGATCGCCGAGCGGTAGCTGCCGGTGATCTGGTACGCGAGGCCGAAGACCAGCGGGCCCATCCAGCTGGTGCCGCGGTCGCTGATCTTGTAGAAGCTGAAGTACTCGGCCTCCTTGCCGGCCGGGATCAGGTGGGAGAAGAGCGAGCGGGAGAGCGCCTGGCTGCCGCCGAGGACGAGGCCGATCATGCAGGCCAGGGCGAAGAACCAGATCGGCTTGTGGGCGGGCATGACGTAGCCGAGGGCGAGGGTGAACACCCAGGCGACCAGCGAGCCGAGGACGGTCCGCTTGGCGCCGTACCGGCCCGCGATGCGGCCGAGCAGCAGGGCGCCGCCGATCGCCACGATCTGGACCAGCAGCACGGCGGCGACCAACGAGGTCTGGTCCATGCCGAGTTCCTCGCTGCCGTAGAGCGAGGCCTGCGAGACGACGGTCTGGATGCCGTCGTTGTAGCAGAGGAAGGCGGCGAGGTAGAGCAGGGTGAGCGGGTACTGGCGCATGCCGCGCAGGGTGCGGGCGAGTTCGCGCAGGCTGCCGCCGGCGGGCCGGTCGGCCGCGGCGGGGTCGGGGGCGGCGCCGGCCCGGGAGGGCAGCCGCAGCATCGGGACGATCGTGAACAGCGCCCACCACAGGCCGGCCGAGGCGAGGCAGATCCGCACGGCGGTGCCGGAGGACAGGCCGAGCGCGTCGTGGCCCTCGAACAGCGCCAGGTTGGCGATCAGCAGGAGTCCGCCGCCCGCGTAGCCGTAGGCCCAGCCCTTGGAGGAGACCGCGTCGCGCTCGTCGGGGGTGGCGAGGCGCGGGAGGTAGGCGTAGGAGAGCGCGACCGACACGGCGTACGCGATGTTGGCGACCACCAGCAGGCCGCCGCCGAGCAGGTAGCGGTCGCCGCCGAGGAAGAACATCGCCATGGTCGCGATCGCGCCGACGTAGGCGAAGCCGCACATCAGTTCCTTGTGCCGCCCGGTGCGGTCCGCGACCGTGCCGGTCAGCAGCATCACCGCGACGGACACCAGCACGGAGAAGGAGACGGTGTACGGGAAGAACGAGCCCGCGCGGATCGTCAGTCCGAGCGGGTGCACGTCGCCGGCCGCGTCGGCGGCGTTCTTGGCGACGGAGGTCAGGTACGGTCCGAGGAACACCGTCAGCACGGTGGCCGAGAACGCGGCGTTGGCCCAGTCGTTGATGTACCAGCCGAACTGCATCCGGCGCAGGGCGCGGCCGTCGGTGGAGGTGTCGAGGTGGTCCGGCAGTCGGGCCGCTGTGTTCATGGGGCTCCTGTCTCCGTGCTGGAGCCGGTGCTGCCGTCGGTCCAGCAGCCGCGCTCACCGAGGACGTCCCGCAGGACGTCGATGTGATCGGCCATGATGCCATCCACGCCCAGGTCGAGGAGAGCCCTGATCCGTACCGGATCGTCGACCGTCCAGACGTGCACCTGGAGGCCGAGCCGGTGGGCGGCGCGGACGAAGGCCCGGTCGACGACCGGCACGCCCCGGTGACGCTCCGGGACCTGCGCGCAGATCCCGGCGAACGGCGTCCCGCGGCCCCGCAGCAGCGGGCCGGCCAGTGAGCGCAGCCGCAGCC
>NZ_JBEYFP010000707.1:0-3032 GCF_040634455.1 Kitasatospora sp. NPDC007106 | reverse complement strand
GCTCGACGGCGGCCCGGGTGCCGGCCGCGCCGGCGGCGTCGACGCCGAGCACCAGGTCGGTCGGGTCGGCGGGGTTGTACGAGGTGACGGTCACGTCGGGTCCTTCGGGTGGGTGCGCGGGAGGACGGGTGCTCACCGGTCTCGGTCGCCGGGTCTCGCTCGCCGCTCTCAGAGCAGGAAGCCGGCCGGGAAGGGGTCGTCGGGGTCGAGGAAGTACTGGGCGGTGCCGGTGAGCCAGGCGCGGCCCGTGACGGTCGGCACGATCGCGGGGCGGCCGGCGACGGTGGTGCGTTCCACGATGCGTCCGGTGAACGTGGTGCCGATGAAGGACTCGTTGACGAAGTCCTGGCCGATCGGCAGTTCGCCGCGGGCGTTGAGCTGGGCCATCCGGGCCGAGGTGCCGGTGCCGCACGGGGAGCGGTCGAACCAGCCGGGGTGGATCGCCATGGCGTGCCGGGAGTGCCGCCCGGTGGAGCCGGGGGCGAGCAGCTGCACGTGGTGGCAGCCGTTGATGGACTCGTCCTCGGGATGGACGGGCCGGTCGCTCTCGTTGATCGCGGCCATCACGGCCAGCCCGGCGTCGAGGATCTCCTGCTTGCGGGCCCGGTCGAAGGGCAGGCCGAGCCGTTCCAGCGGCAGGATCGCGTAGTAGTTGCCGCCGTAGGCGAGGTCGTAGGAGACGGTGCCGAAGCCGGGGACCTCGGCCTTGAGGTCGAGCCCGGCCGAGAAGGACGGCACGTTGCGGATCGTGACGGCCTTCGCCGCGCCGTTCTCGACCCGCACCTCGGCGACGACCAGCCCGGCGGGGGTGTCCAGCCGAACGGTGGTGACCGGCTCCTGCACCTCGACCATGCCGGTCTCGACGAGGACGGTGGCGACGCCGATGGTGCCGTGTCCGCACATCGGCAGCAGGCCGGACACCTCGATGTAGAGCACGCCGAAGTCGGCGTCCGGCCGGGTCGGCGGCTGCAGGATCGCGCCGCTCATCGCGGCGTGCCCGCGGGGCTCGTACATCAGCAGGGTGCGGAAGTGGTCCAGGTGCTGCTGGAAGTGCACCCGCCGTTCGGCCATGGTGGCACCGGGCAGGGTGCGGAACCCGCCGGTGATCACGCGGGTGGGCATGCCCTCGGTGTGCGAGTCGACGGCGTGGAACACGTGGCGGCTACGCATGGCCGCTCCCCCTCGTCGGGTCTGTCGGTCGGTGGGATCAAGTGCGCTCGGGAGGCCGGTTCAGGGGCGCCCGGGAGGCCGGTTCAGGGGCGCCGGGAGGTGCCCCACGCGCCCCTGAGCGGTCAATCCTGCGTCCTAGGACAGACCTTCTGCGAGGGCCTTCTCGGTGGCGGCGCGGACGGCCGCCTCGATCTCCGGGGCGAGCGGTCCGCGGGGCGGCCGGCAGGGCCCGCCGGGCAGCCCGGCGATGTCCATGGACAGCTTGATGGCCTGCACGAACTCGGTCTTGGAGTCCCAGCGCAGCAGCGGGTGCAGGGTGCGGTAGAGCGGCAGCGCGGTGGCGAGGTCGCCGGCGACGGCGGCCTCGTACAGGGCGACGGAGGCCGTCGGCAGGGCGTTGGGGTAGCCGGCGATCCAGCCGACCGCGCCGGCCAGGGCGAGCTCCAGCAGCACGTCGTCGGCGCCGATCAGCAGGTCGAGCCCGGGGGCGAGCTCGGCGATCTGGTAGGCGCGGCGGACGTCGCCGCTGAACTCCTTCACGGCGACGATCGAGCCGTCCGCGTGCAGCCGGGCGAGCAGCTCGGGCACCAGGTCGACCTTGGTGTCGATCGGGTTGTTGTAGGCCACGACCGGCAGGCCGGCCTTGGCGACCTCGGCGTAGTGGGCGCGGACGGCTGCCTCGTCGGCGCGGTAGGCGTTGGGCGGCAGCAGCAGCACCGATCCGGCGCCCGCCTCGGCGGCCTGTTCGGCCCAGCGGCGGGACTCGGCGGAGCCGTACGCGGCGACGCCGGGCATCACCCGGGCGCCGTCGCCGGCGGCCTCGACGGCGGTGCGCACCACACGGGCCCGCTCCTCCGGGGTGAGGGTCTGGTACTCGCCGAGCGAGCCGTTCGGGACGACGCCGTGGCACCCGGCGTCGATCAGCCGGCGGACGTGCTCGCCGTAGGCGTCGTGGTCGACCGAGAGGTCCGCGCGCAGCGGCAGCGCGGTGGCGACCATGATGCCGCGCCAGGGCCGGGAGGGGTCGTACGGGACTCGGGTCATGGGGGTTCGCTCCTGAGTGGTGAGGTGTGACATTTTATAGACCTTCGTGAGCCGCCACAAGGGCGACCCGCCGACCGGTGTGCGGGTCCCGGCCGGCCCTCGCCTCGGACGGCCGGTTCAGGGACCGTCCGGCGGCCGCGGGACGGCGTCGGCGAGATGCGCGAGCGGAACGGGGCAGGCCAGCGGGCGGCTGTCAGGCCGCGGCTCGCCGCCGCCGGCGAGGCAGGCGACCGCGGGACCGCACATCCGGCCCTGGCACCAGCCCATGCCCGCCCGGGTGAGCAGCTTGACCGTCCGGGCGTCGCCGGCGCCGAGCTCCTCGACGGCCTCCCGGATCGCGGCGGCCGGGACCTCCTCGCAGCGGCAGACGTCGGTCTCCGGGGTGAGCCAGTCCGTCCATCCCGGGCCGGGGCGGTGGGCGGCGGCCAGCAGCTCGGCGAAGGCCCGTCGGCGGCGGCGCGCCGCGCGCAGTGCGGCGGGCACCGGCCGGCCGGCGATCTCCCGGGCGGCGATCTCGCCCTCGACCAGGGCGAGGTCGGCACCGCCGACGCCGCAGGTCTCCCCCGCCGCCCAGAGCCCGGGCAGGCCGGTGCGCAGCCGCTCGTCGACGGCGAGCGCGACGGCGCCGTCCGGGCCGGTGCGGGTGGGGGCGCCGAGTTCGGTGGCGAGCTCGATCTGCGGCAGCAGTCCGTGGCCGACGGCGAGGGCGTCGCAGGCGATCCGCCGCTCGGTGCCGGGGACGGGCCGCCAGGCGGAGTCCAGCCGGGCGACGGTGACGCCGGTGACCCGGTCCTCGCCGTGCGCCGCGACGACGGCGG
>NZ_JBEYFP010000706.1:0-3035 GCF_040634455.1 Kitasatospora sp. NPDC007106 | reverse complement strand
CGAGGTGACCGGCGGTCCGCCCGCCGGGGCCGACGTCCCCGGGGTCCGGCCGGACACGCCGTGGTGGGACCCGGGCGGCGACCCCGGGGTGGACCCGGCCACCGACCGGGTGCAGATCGACGGCCGGGCGGTCGGCGCCGGCGACCGGGTGGTGCTGCGCCCCGGCCGGCGCCGCACCGACGCCCAGGACCTCTTCCTGCAGGGCCGCACCGCCCTGGTCGAGGCCGTCCTACAGGACGTGGACGGCGCGGTGCACGTCGCGGTCACCGTCGACGGCGACCCGGGCGCCGACCTGTGGCGCGCCCAGGGCCGCTTCCTGTACTTCCAGCCCGACGAACTCGCCCCGGTGGAGGAGACGTGACGGAAGGCAGCGGGCCGGCACCCCGGGTCCTGGTCGCCGGGGTCGGCAACGTCTTCCTCGGCGACGACGGCTTCGGCGTCGAGGCCGTCCGCCGGCTGACCGGGCGGCGGCTGCCCGAGGGCGTCGAGGCGGCCGACATCGGGGTGCGCGGCGTGCACCTCGCGTACCAACTGCTGGACGGCTACGACACGCTCGTCCTGGTGGACGCCACCGAGCGCGGCGGCACGCCCGGCACGGTGTACCTGCTGGAGGCGCCCGCGCCCGGGGCGGTCGAACCGCAGGCACCCGCGCTGGACGGCCACCGGATGGGCCCGGACGCGGTGCTGTCGCTGCTCGCCACGCTCGCCGCCGGCACCGGCGGCAGCCCGCCGCGGCAGGTGTTCGTGGTCGGCTGCGAGCCGGAGACGGTCGAGGAGGGCATGGGGCTCAGCGCCCCGGTCGCCGCGGCCGTCGACGAGGCCGTCGACGTGATCCTCCGGCTGCTGGACGGCGGCCCCGCCGATCCGGGCGCCGCCGCCGCACCGTCCGACCGAAGCCGTACCACCGACAGAGAGGCACCCTCATGCGCAAGTTCCTGATCGTCCTGCTCAGCGCCGCCGCCGTGGCGGTCTTCGTGCAGAGCCTGCCGGACCTCAAGCGGTACCTGAAGATCCGGCAGATGTGACCGCGGGCGGTGCTGCGAATGGCGTAGCGGGCGCCGCGTCCACGGCGCGGCGCACCCCGCACCCCGGGGTCGCGGCCTGTAATGGTCCCCGACCGTCCGGTCACCGCCTCCAGGCGCAAAGCGGGGTGCCGATGCACGAGATGTCGATCGCCATGGCCGTGGTGGACCAGGTGGTGCAGGCCGTCCCCGAGGGCGCCGACCGCGTCGAGTCGGTGCTGCTGCAGGTCGGCGAACTGGCCGGCGTGGTCCCGGACTCGCTGCACTTCTGCTTCGAACTCGCCTGCTCCGGAACGGTCCTGGAGGGCGCCGAGCTGATCACCGAACCGGTGCCGGCGCAGGCCCGGTGCGGCGCCTGCGGCACCGGCTGGGCGGTCGGGATGCCGCCCGAACTCACCTGTCCCGGCTGCGGCGACGGCGCGGCCACCGAGCTGCTGACCGGGCGGGAGCTGCAGATCCGCAGCGTCCGCTGGGCGGACCGTCCGGCGTACGCCGACCAGGAAGGCTGACGCCATGTGCCGAGTTGTCGACCTCCAGCAGGCCGTGCTGGCCCGCAACGAGGACGCCGCCCGGGAGCTGCGCGAGGCGCTCGCCGCCCGCGGCACCGTCGCGGTGAACATGCTCTCCAGCCCCGGCAGCGGCAAGACCGCCCTGCTGGAGGCCGAGTTGGTGCTCGCCGGGCAGCGCGGGACGGCCTCCGCCGCGCTCACCGCCGACCTCGCCACCGAGAACGACGCGCTGCGTCTCGCCCGTTCGGGCGCCCCGGTCAAGCAGGTGCTCACCGACGGGCTCTGCCACCTGGAGGCGGCGATGCTGGCCCGCCACCTGGACGGCTGGCTGCCCGCGGACACCCGGCTGCTGTTCGTGGAGAACGTCGGCAACCTGGTCTGCCCGGCCTCGTACGACCTCGGGGAGAGCCTGCGGGTGGCGCTGGCCTCGGTGACCGAGGGCGAGGACAAGCCGCTGAAGTACCCGACGGCGTTCGGGCTGGCGAACCTCGTGGTGGTGACCAAGGCGGACCTGGCCGCGGCCGTGGACTTCGACCGGCGGGCCTTCCTCGCGCACGTCGAGCGGGTCAACCCTGGCGTGGAGGTGCTGTTCACCTCGGCGCGCACCGGGCAGGGCGTCGGACTGCTGCTCGACCGGGCCACCGCCGTGCTGGAGGGCGCTCCCGTGCACCGGCCGGTGATGGGCGTGCCGAGCGCCGGGCACCATCACGGTCCGCCGGCCGCGCAGCCCGACCACGACCACGCTCCCGGGACGGGACCCGACCACGGCCACGGCCACGGCCACGAGCACGGGCACGGCCACCCGCACCGGGAACCGGCGCTGCCGCCGGCCGCCTCGTGACCGCCGCGCCGCAGGCTCCCGCCGTCGAACGGCGACTGGTCCGGGTCGGCGGGATCGTCCAGGGCGTGGGCTTCCGCCCGTTCGTGCACTCGCTCGCCGCGGAGCTGCGGCTCGCCGGGCACGTCACCAACACCGGCGAGGGCGTGCTCGCCGAGGTCGAGGGCCTGCCGGACGCCGTCGAGGCGTTCTGCCGGCGGATCGCGGACGACGCTCCCCCGCTCGCCCGGGTCGCCTCGGTGCTGCACGAGCCGATCGAGGCGACCGGCGCGGACGGCTTCGCCATCGTGCCCTCCACGGGCGGCGGCGGCAGCCGCACCCTCATCCCGCCGGACACCGCGACCTGCGCCGACTGCCTGGCCGAACTCGCCGACCCGGCCGACCGGCGGCACCGCCACCCGTTCATCACCTGCACCAACTGCGGGCCGCGGTTCACCATCGTCACCGCGCTGCCCTACGACCGGGCCGCCACCACCATGGCCGGCTTCCCGATGTGCACGGACTGCGAGCGCGAGTACACCGACCCGTCCGACCGGCGCTTCCACGCCCAGCCGATCTGCTGCCACGCCTGCGGGCCCGAGCTCTCGCTCACCGTGCCCGGGCGGGCCGGGCTGCGCGGAGCGGCCGCGTCGGAGGACGCCCGCCGGCTGCTCGCCGAGGGCGCGG
>NZ_JBEYFP010000705.1:0-3036 GCF_040634455.1 Kitasatospora sp. NPDC007106 | reverse complement strand
GGGGTGACCGCAAGGGGGACGGTCTCGGTCATGGGCACATCCGTGGGGGCCGGAGGGGCGGTGGGGGTGGCCGTAAGGATGGCTAACCTGGGGGTCCACGAGCCCAAGCCGCACGATTTCGCACCTGCGGCCCTCCCCGCGCAAGGATCGGCCATGATCGACGAGCTGGACCTGGCCCTGGTGGACGCGCTGCGGGTGGACCCGCGGGCCCCCTGGTCCCGGCTGGCGGGACCGCTCGGCGTCGACCCGGCGACCCTCTCCCGCCGCTGGGCCAAGCTGGAGGCGGACGGCGACGCCTGGGTCACCTGCTACCCGTCGGCGGACCGGATCGGCCGCGGCCTCACCGCCCTGGTCGAGGTCGAGTGCTCCTCCGGCCGGGTCGCCGAGGTCGCCCACGCCCTGTCCGGGCACCCGCAGATCGCCTCGATCGAGGTCGTCACCGGCAGCGCCGACCTGCTGCTCACCGTCGGCGCCGCCGACCCGGCCGCCCTCGCAGGGCACCTGCTGGAACAGCTCTGCGCCGTGCCCGGGATCGGGCGCACCCGGACGTCCCTCGTCGAACGGACCGTCCGCGAGGGCAGCCGGTGGAGCGGCGGCGCCCTCGACGCCGAACAGCGCCGCGCGATCGCCGAACCGCCCGGCGAGCTCCGCAGCCCCCGCGGCGGCCGGCAGATCGAGGAGGACCTCGCCCTGATGCAGGCCCTCGGCGGTGACGGGCGCATGCCGTACGCCGAACTCGCCGAACGGACCGGCCTGCCCGCCACCACCGTCCGCCGCCGGCTCGCCGAACTCCGCGACTCCGGACGGCTGGTGCTGCGCTGCGACGCCTCCCCGAGGGGCACCGGCAACCCGCTCGCCGTGCTGCTCTGGCTGGAGGTGCCGCCCGCCCGGCTGGAGGAGGCCGCCGGCTGGCTGGCCGGCCTGCCGCAGGCCCGGATGTGCGCGGTGACCGTCGGCCGGGCCAACCTCGCGCTCTACCTGATGGTCCGCCGGCTTCCGGAACTGCGGCGGCTGGAGGAGGAACTCGCCCGGCGCTTCGACCGGCTGCGGGTCCGCGACCGGCTGGTGACCCTGCGCACCGTCAAACTCGTCGGCCGGCTGCTCACCCCGGACGGCCGGGCGCACGGCTACGTCCCCATCGACCCGTGGCCCGCCGGCCCGCTTACGGAGTGATCCCGGGCGGCCCGACGGGCCACGGCACGCGCCGAGCAGCCGCGGTCAGCCGCGGTCAGCCGCGCTCCAGACGGCCGAGCGCCAGCGCCGCCAGCAGGGCCGCCGCGTCCGGCAGCACCGCGTCGTCGAACTCGGCCTGCGCCGAGTGGTTGTACGCCGCCGTGAAGGGGTCGCGCCCGGGCGGGCAGGCACCGAGCATCAGGTACGCCCCCGGCACCAGCTGCGCCAGCACACCGAAGTCCTCCGAGCCGGCCACCGGACGCGGCATCTCCACGTACCGGTCGTCACCGAGCAACCGTCGGGCGGTGTCCGCGGCGAAGGCCGCCTCCGCGGCGTCGTTCACCGTCACCGGATAGCCCGGCTCGACGACCGCCGTCACCTCCATGCCGTGCGCCTCGCCGACACCCCGCACCACCCGCACCGCCTCCTCGACCACCCGCTCGCGCGCCTCCGGCGAGAAGGAGCGGACCGTCGCCGCGAACACCGCCTCGTCCGGGATCACGTTCTCCACCGTCCCCGCGTGGAAGGTGCCCACCGTCACCACCACCGGGTCGAACGCGTCGAACCGCCGGGTCACCATCGTCTGCAGCGCGAGCACCGCCTCGCAGGCCGCCGGGACGGGGTCCAGCGCCAGGTGCGGACTCGACCCGTGACCGCCACGGCCCCGCACCGTCACCCGGAGCGTGTCCGAGGCCGCCATGATCGGCCCCGGCCGGCTCGCCACCCAGCCGCCCGGCAGCAGCGCCGCACCCACGTGCAGCGCGTACGCCGCCACCACCCGCTCCCCGGCCGCGTCCAGCACCCCCTCGTCGACCATCAGCGCAGCCCCGCCCCCGCCCTCCTCGCCCGGCTGGAACATGAACACCACGCTGCCCGCCAACTCCTCCCGCCGCTCGGCCAGCAGCCGGGCCGCGCCCACCAGCGCGGCGGTGTGCAGGTCGTGGCCGCAGGCGTGCATCACCCCCGGCACCTGCGAGGCGTACGGCAGTTCGGCCGCCTCCTGCACCGGCAGGGCGTCCAGATCGGCACGCAGCAGCACCGCCGGGCCCGGACGGCCGCCGCGCAGCACCGCCGTCACCGAACTCAGCTTCTCACCGAGGGTCACCTCCAGCGGCAGCCCCTCCAGGGCGGCCAGCACCCGCGCCCGGGTCAGCGGCAGATCGAGCCCGATCTCGGGCTCGCGGTGCAGCGCCCGCCGCAGCTCCACCAGACCGGGCCGCAGCCCTTCGGCCGACTCGCGCAGCGCGGACGGATGAACGGGAGCCGACATGGCCACTCCTCCGGGGTAGACGGTCCCCGAATGGTCCCCCCGCGGGACGCCCCGCCCGCCGGAACCGCACGGAACCTGCGCCCGCCACCACCCGCACGCACGATTCCGCCGACCACCCTCCGGCGCGGACGGTCCGTGGCGCATGACAGCATGCCGGGATGACCACGAGCGAACCGCGGACCACGGCCGAGGCGGTGGAGGAACTGCGCACCGTCGCCCACCGGTGGGCCGACGGCCGCCGCGGCAGCACGGCGCAGCTGATCCGCGCGGCCGACCGCGCCCTGTGGGCCGGGGTGGACGCCCCCTCACTCGCACCGCTCGCCGAACTGCTCACCGTCGAACGCGACCTCGCCGCGGAGCTGTTCGGCCGGGTCACCGACGAACTCGGCTTCGGCCTGCCGCCCGCCGACGGTGGACCCGGCGGCCTGCTGCTCGCCCGCTGGTGGGCCGCCGAGATCGCCGCCGGCCGCCTCGACCCCGCCGAGGGCGCCGCCCTGATCATCGACGACATCGTCGAAGTCCACGGCGCCCACGAGGAACTGACCCCCATGCTGGACGCGGTTCGGGCCCTCTGGAGCCCCCGCCCGCCAGGC
>NZ_JBEYFP010000704.1:0-3036 GCF_040634455.1 Kitasatospora sp. NPDC007106 | reverse complement strand
ACCTGCGGACGGTCCGCCTCGGCGAGCGCTTCCCGCTGATCCTGGCCGCCGGGCAGCCGCTGTTCCACTGCGCGAACGACGAGGACTGGGCCGAGGCCCTCGCCACCGTCCGCGAACACCTCACCCCCGGCGGCCGGTTCGTCTCCGGCATCCCGTACTTCCGCTTCGACGAGATGGCCAAGTACAGCGAGCGCCTCTACCTCGCGGGCGAGATCCGCCACCCCGGCACCGGGCAGCGGATCGCCATGTGGGACTACAACACCTACGACCTCCAGGAACAGTCCATCACCCGCCGCCGGGTCAGCGAACTGCTCGACGAGGACGGCCTGGTGACCGAGCGCCGGCACACCTTCCGGAAGAACTACTACCGCTACCCGAACGAAGTCCGCCGCACCCTGCAGCAGGCCGGCTTCACCATCGAGCGCGAGTACGGCGGCTACGACGAGTCGCCGTACGGCCCCGACTCCGAGCACTACGTCTGGGTCGCCACGGCCCGCTGACCAGCCAGCACCCGGCCCGCCCGAGGAGGAGACGGCGATGGACGGCATCGAGGAACTGCTCGCGGGCCTGGACCCGCAGCAGCGCCAGGCCCTGCTCGACCAGTTGGAGGCCGCGGACGCCCCGCCCGGTCCGGCGGAGGCACCGGCGCCGCTCTCGCCCGGGCAGCGGCGGCTCTGGTTCCTGCACCGGCTGGAGCCGGGCAACCCGGCCTACCACATCTGCCACCAGGTCGACTGGCCGGGCGAGTTGGACACCGATGCGCTGGCGGCCGCCCTCGGTGACCTCGCCGAGCGGCACGAGGCACTGCGCACCCGCTACACCGCCGAGGGCGAGGACCTCCGCCCGGTGGTCGACCCGCCCGCCGCCGTCCCGGTGCGGACCGTCGACCTGACCGCCCTGCCCGCCGCCGAGGCGGAGCGCGAACTCGCCGCCACCGCACGGGCCGAGGCCGATCTTCCGTTCGACCTGGAGAACGGCCCGGTGCTGCGGGCCACCGCCGTCCTGCTGCCCGGCGGCGGCGCCCGGGTCGTCCTCGCCCAGCACCACATCAACAGCGACGGCTGGTCGGTGGACGTGCTGCTGGACGAGCTCTGGCAGGCCTACCGGGCCCGTTCGGCGGGCCGCGCACCGGAGTTCGGCGGGCAGCCCGGACAGTACCGGGAGTTCGCGGCCTGGCAGCAGGAGCGGGCCGGCTCCGGCGCGGTCGCCGCCGACCTCGCCTGGTGGCGGTCCGAACTCGCCTCCGGCGTCGAACCGCTGGAGCTGCCGGTGGACGGGCCGCGCGCCGCCGGCCGGGGCCGCGGCGCCGTCCTGCGCCGCACCCTGCCCGCGGACCTCACCGCCGCGCTGGAGGCCCTCGGCCGGTCGGCGGGCAGCACGCTCTTCATGACCGCCCTGGCCGGCTTCCAGGCGCTGCTGCACCGCTGGACGGGCAGCCCCCGGGTCCCGGTCGCGGTGCCGGTCAGCGGCCGCGGCCGGCCCGAGTTCGAGTCCGCCGCCGGCTTCTTCCTCAACACCCTGCTGCTGCAGGCCGACCTCTCCGCCGATCCGGCCTTCACCGACCTGCTCGGGCAGGTCCGGGAGCGGGTGCTCGGCGCCTTCGAGCACCAGGAGGCGCCGTTCGAACGGCTGGTGGAGGAGCTCGCCCCCGGCCGCGGCGGCCGCAGCCCGCTCACTCCGGTGCTGTTCGCCTTCAACGCACACCCGGCGGGCGACGAGCCCGGCCCGCTGCGGGCCCGCACCGCCGAGGTCGACACCTCCGGCGCCCGGGCCGAGCTGTGCGTCGTGCTGGAGGCGGGCGCGGACGGCGGACTGCGGATCGCGTACGAGTACGACCGCGACCTGTTCGAGCAGGCCACCGTGGAGCGGCTGCACGGCCACCTGGGCCGGCTGCTCGCCGGGGCCGCCGCCGACCCGGCGCTGCCGGTCTCCCGGCTGCCGCTGCTCACCGGGGAGGAGGAGCGGCAGCTCGCCGCCTGGAACGCCACCGGGCTGGAGCTGCCCGCCGTCGCCACCGTCGCCGACCTGGTCGCACAGCAGGCCGACCGCACCCCGGACGCCGTCGCCCTGGTCCGCGGCGGCGAGCAGGTCGGATACCGCGAACTCGACCGCCGGGCCAACCGCCTGGCGCACCGGCTGGTCGCCCTCGGGGTGCGGCCGGGCGACCGGGTCGGCGTCCTGCTGGAGCGCTCCCCCGCCCTGGTGACCGCCCTGCTCGCGGTGCTCCGCGCGGGCGCCGCCTACGTGCCGCTGGACCCGTCCTACCCCGCCGACCGGCTCGGCTACGTGCTGGCCGACGCCGAGGTGTCCGTGCTGATCGGCACGGCGGAGCTCGCGAGCCGGCTGGAGGGCCCGCTGCCCGCCCTGGTCGAACCGGGCGAGGACGCCGGATTCCCCACCACCGCACCGGAGATCGGCCGCGACGGCGCCGACCCGGCGTACGTGCTCTACACCTCCGGCTCCACCGGGCGTCCCAAGGGCGTCGTCAACACCCACGCGGGGCTGCTCAACCACACCGTCTGGCTGCGCGACGCCTTCGCCGTCGACGGCCGCGACCGGGTGCTGCAGAAGACCCCGATCGGCTTCGACGTGTCGCTGTGGGAGCTGCTGGTGCCGCTCACCGCGGGCGCCGCGCTGGTGCTGGCCGAGCCGGACGGCCACCGCGACCCGCGCTACCTGGCCGAGGTGATCGAGCAGCAGCGGATCACCGTGGTGCACTTCGTGCCCTCGATGCTCCAGGTCTTCCTGGACGGCGCCGAGCCGGACGCGCTGCGCGGCGTGCGCCAGCTCCTGTGCAGCGGCGAGACGCTGCCCGGCGAACTGGTGCGCCGCTGCCGGGCCGCCGGCATCACCGCCCCGATCGACAACCTCTACGGGCCGACCGAGGCGGCCGTGCACGTCACCCGCTGGACGTGCACGCCCGAGGACACCGCGGGCGTGCCGATCGGCCACCCCGTCGCCAACACGCAGCTGCACGTGCTGGACGCCCACGGCTCGCCCGTCCCGGTCGGCCGGCCCGGCGAGCTGTACCTCGGC
>NZ_JBEYFP010000703.1:0-3043 GCF_040634455.1 Kitasatospora sp. NPDC007106 | reverse complement strand
CGGCGAGCCGGTGGTGCGCGAGCTGCTGGCCGACCTCGCCGGCCTGCAGCGCAGCGTGGGCTTCGGGCACCCCGACGGGCGGCTCAGCGTCGTCGCCGGGATCGGCTCGGCCTGCTGGGACCGGCTCGTGGACGGCCCCCGCCCGGCCGGACTGCACCCCTTCCGGGAGTTGCAGGGCGCCCGGCACCGGGCCCCGGCCACCCCGGGCGACCTGCTCCTGCACATCCGGGCCGCCCGGCAGGACCTCTGCTTCTCGCTCGGCTCGGAGATCATGTCCAGGCTGCGCGGCGCGGTCGCGGTGGCCGACGAGGTCACCGGCTTCACGTACCTCGACCAGCGCGACCTGCTCGGCTTCGTCGACGGCACCGAGAACCCCGCTGGCCGGGCGGCCGCCGAGGCCGTGCTGATCGGCGCGGAGGACCCGGACTTCGCCGGCGGCGCCTACGTGATCGTGCAGAAGTACCTGCACGACCTCGACGCCTGGAACCGGCTGCCGGTCGAGCAGCAGGAGCGGATCGTCGGCCGCCGCAAGCTCACCAACGTCGAGATCGACTCCCCCGGCTCGCACGTCGAGCTGAACACGATCACCGGCCCGGACGGCCGCGAGCGGCAGATCCTGCGCGACAACATGCCGTTCGGCAGTCCCGGCAGCGGCGAGTTCGGCACGTACTTCATCGGGTACGCGCGGACGCCGGAGGTCACCGAGGAGATGCTGCGCCACATGTTCCTCGGCGACGGGCCGGTGAGCCACGACCGCATCCTCGACTTCTCCACGGCCGTCACCGGCACGCTGTTCTTCGTGCCCTCCGCCGACCTGCTGGAGGACCTCGGGGCCGAGGAGGACGCCGGTACCGGCGAGGCGGGGTCGCTCGGCATCGGCGACCTCAGGAGCAGCTGACAGCACCGACCGCACGGCCGGCGCCGGAGCAGTGCTGCCGGCACCGCCGCAGGCGACAGGAGACCCGACCATGGACAACCTGCACCGCGAACTCGCGCCCGTCTCGGCCGCGGCCTGGGCCGACCTGGAGCAGGAGGCCCGGCGCACCTTCACCCGGCACGTGGCCGCCCGCCGCATCGTGGACGTGCCCGAGGCCGGCGGCACGGAACTCGCCGCGGTCAACACCGGCCGCCTGGACGAGATCCGCTCACCGGACCCGGGGGTGCGGGGCCGGCTGCGGCAGGCGCAGCCGCTGGTCGAGCTTCGGGTGCCGTTCACCGTCGACCGGTCGCAGGTGGACGACGTCGCCCGGGGCGCCCAGGACGCGGACTGGGCGCCGGTGAAGGAGGCCGCCCGGCGGATCGCCTTCGCCGAGGACCGCGCCGTCTTCGAGGGCTACCCGGCCGCCGGCATCGCCGGCCTGCGGGCCTCCTCCGCGAACGAGGCGCTGACGCTGCCCGCGGACCCGCGCGACTACCCGAACGTGATCAGCCGGGCGATCGGCGAACTCCGGCTGGCCGGTGTCGGCGGCGCCTACACCCTCGCCCTCAGCGCGGACGCCTTCACCGCCGTCAGCGAGACCTCCGACCACGGATACCCGATCCACGAGCACCTGCGCCGCCTCCTCGACGGCGAGATCATCTGGGCCCCCGCCATCGACGGCGCCTTCCTGATCTCCACCCGCGGCGGCGACTTCACCCTCCAGCTCGGCCAGGACCTGTCCATCGGCTACCTCGCCCACGACACCGACACCGTGGAGCTGTACTTCCAGGAGTCGCTGACCTTCCTCGTGCACACCGAGGAGGCGGTCGTCCCGATCCACCCCGCCCCCACGGCGTAGCAGCGGCCGCCCGGGCCGGGGCTCAGCTGGCGGCGCTCTCGGCCGCGATCATGTTGATCAGCCCCGTCCTGCCGTGCTCGACGAGGTGGCGGCGCTGGCGTTCGGCGCCGTTGCCCTCCCGCAGCAGGCGGCCGACCAGCGGGGCCACCGCGCGGGTGTCGCCGAGCTCCTCAAGGGCCGGGGCGAGGAGTTCCATCATGCCCGCGACGACCTCGCCGGCCGGCCGGGACAACCCGGTCGCCGGGTCGTGCAGCGTGCCGTCCATGCCGTACCGGGCGGCGTGCCAGGCCGCGCCCTCCAGGCTCTCCGGCGTCCGGCCGTCCGGCGGGACCCCTTCGGCGGCGTCCCGCTTCACCGTGACGACCAGGGCCCGGACCAGCCCGGCCAGCATCACCGCCTCGTCGGCGCGCAGCTGGACGTCCATCGACCGCAGCTCCACGGTCGGGAACTTGGCGGACAGCCGGGCCTGCCAGTACAGCTGGCCGCGGTCGCGGATCATCCGGGCCTCCAGCAGGTGGTCGATCCGGCGCTCGTAGTCCTGCGCGTCGGCGAAGTACGGCGGGATGCCGCTGATCGGCCAGCGGCCGAAGACCACCGTCCGCCAGCTCGCGTAGCCGGTGTCGGTGCCGTACCAGAGCGGTGAGTTGGCCGAGAGCGCGGTCAGCACCGGCAGCCAGGGCCGCAGCCGGTTGAGCACCGCGACCCCGGTCTCCGGGTCGGGCACGGCCACGTGCACGTGCATGCCGTTGATCATCGCCTCGTCGGCCAGCCGCGTGACGATGCTCCGGATCGAGTGGTAGCGCGGGGAGTCCACGATCGCCGGCGGAGCGTCGGGCGCGTACGGGGCGGTGCCGCAGGCCGCCAGCCGGCAGCCCGCCGACTCCGCCGCCGTCGCCAGCGCGTGCCGCAGCCGGAGCAGGTGGCCGCCGACCTCGCCCAGGCCCCGGCAGACCGGGGTTGCCACCTCCACCTGGGCCTGCAGCAGCTCGTTCTGCAGTTCGTCGTGGTGCACCGCGGGGTGCAGTCCGGCGATCCGCCGCACCTCGTCGACCCGCGGCAGCGGCAGCCCGCTCTCGGGGTCGAGCAGCAGGTACTCCTCCTCGACCCCGACCGTCGGGGGTCCGCCCGGATCCGTGACCGTTCCGCCCCCGCCTGCCCTGTCGGTGCCAGCGCCCATGACTCCGGGCTACCACGTCCGCCGCGTCGGCACATCCGGGCGGGCGTTCCCGGGGCGCCCGGCTAGGGCGTGTCCCGCGGGGCGAGGC
>NZ_JBEYFP010000702.1:0-3043 GCF_040634455.1 Kitasatospora sp. NPDC007106 | reverse complement strand
GCCGAGGACGGCGGGGGCCAGCGAGAGCAGGGACCGGTCGTCGTCGCGCAGCGCGAGTTCGTCCAGCGCCCACGCCCAGTTCCAGCCGGTGGCGGTGTAGCCGCGCAGCAGGTCGAGCGCGTCGCGGCGGCCGTAGGCGGCGAGGTGGCCGAGCACGGACAGGGCCAGGCCGGTGCGGGCCTCGTCCTGGTCGAGGGTGTCCTCGGGGGCGTGCAGGTGGGCCTCGATGCCGGTGAGCGGCGCCTCCAACTCCATGTAGAGGCGCGCGTAGTAGAGGGAGCGGTTCTCGACCTGCCAGTCGGCGCGGGGGTCGTGGGTGACGCAGGACTCGAGGGCGGCGATCGCCTCGGCGCGGTCGGCGGCCAGGGCATGCAGTTGCCCGTCGCCGCGGCCCCTCTGCAGGAGGCCGACGAGACTGGCACTGGGCGCTATCACTGGCTCGAACATGAGGTCAGCATCCGTTGCGGCGGTCGTCGAGGCAACGGCTTTTCCGTCGCCGGGGGTGGATCGGTCCTGGACAGGCGCCCGGGCGCCGGAATCACCGAAGGCTACCGCTTGGGGCCGTTATCTGCACACAGGGCAACGGATCGGCGGCGGAAAACCGTCCCCGCGCTCTCGCCGCGCGCAGGTCCGGGCATATGCCACCGGAAAGTTCGCGGACGATGTCCGCAAATCCCCCACATCGGACGGATCGCTGTGGCAGGCTCGGGGAACGGCCCCGCGCGGGCCGCACCCTCACCCTCCTCCGAACACGCAGCGAGCCCCGATGAGCCTGACCGCCGGCCACGCACCCGCCGTGAGCCGTCCGGGAGACGTCGCCGCCGCCGAGTGGGACCTGCTCACCGACGACGTGCACTGGTCGGACGGCGCCTTCCGCCTGCTCGGCCGCGACCGCGGGCTGGGCCCGCTCACCCTGGACGCGCTCCCCGCCCTGCTGCACGCCGAGGACCGGCCGCAGCTCTGCCGCCTGGTGACCCGCGTCCTGGTGCACGGGCAGACCGGCGCCGCGACCGTCCGAATACGCCGGCCCGACGGCCGCACCACCACGGTGCGCTGCACCGGCGCGCCCCTGCTCGGCCGGGACGGCCGGGCCACCGCCCTGCGCATGCTGATCCGCCCCGTCCACGCCTGACTCCCCGGAGGGGCCAGGACCTTTCCCAGGGCACTCGGGAGGTCGGATCACGAGGCACGGGCGCTGCGCGATTCGGATGCGGCCGTCGTCGCGGACCAAGGGTGAGCCGGAAGAGACGCCCTAGACCTGCCGGCGGCGCTGCGGCATCACCGCGTCGATCTCCTCGCGCAGCTCCGCGACCTCGGGGAGCCCCTGGTAGCGGCCCGCCAGCCGGTACATCTCGCGCAGCCGGTCCCAGGTCCGCAGCGAGGACGTCTGGTTGATCGCGTTCATCGCCAGCTTGGCCTGCAGGCAGGCCTCGTCCGGCTCCCCGGAGATCCAGTAGACCGAGGCGAGGGTGATCTGGTCGAGCAGCGCCGAGCGCTCGCGGCCGGCCGGCCGCAGGTCGATGGCGCGGCGGGCGTGCTGCTCGGCGAGCCGCACCGCGCCGGGGTCGTGCTCGGCCAGGGTGCGGTAGACCAGCGCCTGCATGCCGTGCAGCTCGGCCTCGTTGAAGAGCTGCATCCAGCTCGGCGGCGCCTCGTCGGCGTCCTGCACGAAGAGGTCCTCGGCCTCGCCCAGCACCCGCCGGGTCGCCTCGGAGCGGCCGAGCGAGGCCTGCGCCCAGGCCTCGACGGTGTGCAGCATGGCGCGCGTCCGCGGCTGGGCGCGGTCGCCGGCGCTGGCCTGGGCGAGCTGCATGAGCTCCAGGGCGTCGTCCGCGCGGCCGAGGTGGAGCATCTGGCGGGCGGCGCGGGAGATCGCCTCGCCGGCCCGGGGCCGGTCGTCGGCCTCCTTGGCGGCCTGCGCGGCGATCACGAAGTACTTCTGCGCGGTGGGCTCCAGGCCGACGTCGTGGGACATCCAGCCGGCCAGCACCGCGAGGTTGGCCGCGACCGTCCACAACCGGCGCTCCACGGACGGGCTGTGCCGGTGCGTCAGGATCCCGCCGACCTCGTTGAGCTGGCCGACCACGGCCTTGCGCTGGAGGCCGCCGCCGCGGGAGGCGTCCCAGGCCCGGAAGACCTCCACGGACCGTTCCAGGGCGGTGACTTCGTCGTTGCCGACCGGGCCGGCGTCGTACACGTCCACGACGGGTTGCGGGCCGCCCTGGGTCAACACGTGGCGTGGGCCGGGCCGTTCGGCCGCGTGGGCGACACCGTCGCCGGTGAGCCAGTCGTGGAGGTTGTCGGCGATGACGGTGCCGGCGGCGAGCGCCGCGCCCGCGCCGACCAGACCGCGTCGGTTCAGCATGAGGTCCATTCCCGTGAACTCGGTGAGGACCGCCGCTGTCCGATCCGGCTGCCAGGGCACGACCGCCGCCGTCTCCGTGGGGGTGCCCGCCCTGGTGGGCCGGTGTCGCTCCAGACCGAGGTCCTCTGTGGTGACGACACGGCCGAGCCGCTCCGTGAACACGGCGGCGAGCACCCGCGGCACCGGATCGCGGGGGATCTCCCCCTGCTCGATCCAGCGCCGCACCCGCGAGGTGTCGGTGGACAGCTGCTGCTGACCCATCGCCGCACCGCGCCGGTTGACCAGCCTGGCGAGCTCGCCCTTGGACCATCCGGTCAGGGCGAACAGGTCGGCGAGTCTGGCGTTCGGCCCCTTGCTCACGTGAAGCCCCCAGGTTCCTCGGCTGATTTCGACAGTAGTGGCTCTGTCACATGCCACGCGACCATTCGCCAGGGTTCGCCAGGGCACGCCACATGGTGTGCCAGTGCCGACGCGGTGTCAGGTAGGAAGGCGCCACCCCGACTTCGGAGCCGGGAGGCGGCCGGAACGTCCACGGTTCCGGCCCGACGGGTCGTCAGAGACCCGTCCGAACGGCTCCGGACGGACGCCTCCGGGACTCCCCGGAGGGGGTGGCGCGGCCGGGTGGCGCGGGGGCGTCGGGCACGGCGCGGCAGGCGGACACCGCATTCCCCAGGGTGC
>NZ_JBEYFP010000701.1:0-3044 GCF_040634455.1 Kitasatospora sp. NPDC007106 | reverse complement strand
CCCCGCCCGGAGTCCGTCGTTCCCTCGCCGGCGCCGCGCCGCGGCCCGCCGGTGTTCGCGCTCGCCTGCTGACGGCACTGCCGCCGGGCGGGCGGGCCCCGCGTGCCTTCCCCCTTCTCTTCGGTGCACCGCTGCGCGGCCGCGCGGCCCGGTGGTGCGCCCGTACGCGAGGATTCGACGGATCATCATGAGCACCCAGCCCCAGCAGTCCCGCACCTCCGCCCGTGAGCGCCTCCAGGAGGCCCACCGCCGGGAGAAGAAGGCCGCCGCGCTGCGGCGGCGCACCGTCGTCGCGGTGAGCGTCGTGGCGGCGCTGGCCGTGGTCGGCGGCACGGTGGCGGCGATCGCCACCGCCACCTCCTCGGACGCGGACCCGGCCGCCTCGGCGCCGCTGACGGTGCCGGCCAACACCACGGGCCAGGACGGCACCGTGGTGGTGTACGGCAAGGCGGACGCGCCGCACACCCTGCAGGTGTACGAGGACTTCCGCTGCCCGGTCTGCAAGCAGTTCGAGGCCTCCGCCGGCCAGGCGGTGCAGCAGCTCGCGGACAGCGGCCAGTACAAGATCGAGTACCACCTGGCGGCGTTCCTGGACAAGAACCTCGGCGGCAAGGGCTCGCGGACGGCGCTGGCCGCCGCGGGGGCCGCGCTGAACGAGGGCGTGGACAAGTTCAAGCAGTTCCACGACGTGCTGTACGCCAACCAGCCCGACGAGCGCGAGGACGGCTTCGGGGACGTCAACCGGATCCTGCAGCTCGCGGAGAAGGTCCCGGGTCTGAAGACCGAGGCGTTCACCAAGGCGGTCACCGAGGGCACCTACCGGCCTTGGGCGGCCAAGGTCGACGCGGCGTTCTCCGCCAGCGGCGCCCAGGGCACCCCGACGGTGGTGCTCGACGGCAAGGTGCTGAACGTCTTCGGCCAGGACGGCAAGCCGGTGACCGGCGAGCAGTGGACGGCGCTGGTCCGCAAGACGACCGGGGCCTGACATGGCCTCCGGTGCGACGATCGGTGCGGGGCGGGGCCTCGCCCGGCTGCTGGTGGTGGGCGGGCTGCTCGGCCTGGCGGCCTCGGCGGTCCTGACCTTCGACAAGCTGCGGATGCTGGAGAACCCGGCCTACCGGCCCGGCTGCAGCATCAATCCGGTGATCAGCTGCGGTTCGGTGATGCGCACCGGCCAGGCGTCGGTCTTCGGCTTCCCGAACCCGCTGCTCGGCCTGGCGGCGTTCGCGGTGCTGGTCGCCGCCGGCGCCGGCCTGCTGGCCGGTGCCCGCTACCACCGCTGGTACTGGCTGGGCCTGCAGGCCGGCGCCCTGGCCGGCCTGGCCTTCACCGTCTGGCTGATCACCCAGGCGCTGTACGAGATAGGCGCGCTCTGCCCGTACTGCATGGTGGTGTGGGCCGTGGTCGGGCCGCTGGCCTGGTACCTCACCCTGCACAACCTGCGGACGGGCGTCCTGCCGGCCCCCCGCTGGTGGCCGTCGGTGGCCCGCTACCACTGGGTGGTGCCGGCACTCTGGTACCTCGGCATCGCCCTGCTGGTGCTCAACAGGTTCTGGTACTACTGGCGGACGCTGCTCTGACGGGGCACTCATGATGGCTCCCACCTGGGGTTTTCCAGGCGGGAGCCATCCGCCTGTCTCCGCTGGGCCGTCTACGGGCCGTCCGGGCGGTCGGCCGGGCCCGTGTAGAGGGCGTCGACGGCCCGGCGGGTTCTATCCGGGCTGCTCGGCATGAGGTGCGTGTAGGTCCGGAGCGTGATGGCCGGGTCCGCGTGCCCCAGGTACTCGCTCAGCGCCTTGATGTTCTCGCCGGCGTCGAGCAGAACGGAGGCGTAGAAGTGCCTGAGCGCGTGCATTCCGTCCCGGGGCGCGCTGGCGTGCCGCTGCCCCCGCCGCGGGACCGGGATTACGCCGCCGGCCGCCAGTGCGGGTTTCCACAGCGCCTCGTTGAACGTCGAGCGGCGAAAGGTGCCCCCGGCGGCGTCGGTGAAGAGCAAGAGCTTGGTGACCTTGGGGCCGTCCCATGTTCGCCATGGGAGCGTCACGGCGACTGGAGGAAAGATTGCGATGTGATCCTTGAGAATGGCCGAGACGGCCGTCGGCAGAGGTACGTCACGCACCTTGTTTCCCTTCGGGGGCGCGAACACCAACCCTTGCCGGAGAACCTTGGTCTGCAAGTCGACACGCAGGATTTCTGCCTCGAAGTCGATCGCGTCGACTGCAAGACCCAGGATCTCTCCCTGCCGTAGGCCGCACCCTCCCCCGAGGTCGACCATCGGCCGAAGATTCTGCGGGAGCCCGGCTCGAACCGCGAAGACGCGGTCCGTCGTCCACGGGACGACGCGCTCTCGGCGGGACGACGGCTGACGGACCGAGCGGGAAGCGCAAGGGTTCCGCACGAGAAAGCCGTCGTCCACGCCTGCGGAGAGCACCGCTCGGGCGTCGGTGTAGATGATCCCGATGTACGACGCCGCCAGGCCAGATCCCTCCAGCCGCTTGAGCCACTCCCGGATGTGGACGGGCTGGAACGTCCCCATGGGACGGGCTCCGAGGTACGGAAGCACGTGCAGACGGAGCCGCCTTTCGGTGCCCTCCTGGGTAACGGCATCCGTTGTCTGCGACGCCAACCACCGTGTGGCGTAATCCTGGAACGTCGTGCGGGCAGCCTTGGGATCCAGGTACTGGCCCCGCGACATGTCGGCCTCGATGTTGGCCAGCCACAGTTCGGCTTGGCGCTTCTGGCGGTCCGGGAACGCCTTGCTCTTCTCCTTGCCGTCCGGGCCGATGTACCGAGCGCGGTAGCGGGAACCGGTGCCGTACCGCTCGGTCTTGACGCGCCGGGTCTTCCCACCAGGGCCGATCTCGGTCTTGTACCAGCGGTCCTGGATGTGTCCGGCCATAGATCAGGCCACCTCTCGGTTCTGCTCGGCCACCCACTGGGCGACCTCGGCGGGGTCGTAGCGCAGGTACCGGCCCACGCGGAATCCGGGCGGACCGGTGCGCTTGCGGCGCCACTGGTAGATGGTCTCCAGCGGCACCTCGAAC
>NZ_JBEYFP010000700.1:0-3051 GCF_040634455.1 Kitasatospora sp. NPDC007106 | reverse complement strand
CGTGGCCGGACCCGCTCCTGCAGGTCCGGCCACGGCAACGCCCGCGCAGCGCCGTCCGGCGGCGCCGTCGACCAGCGATCGATCGGCGAAGCCGGGCGGCGCCGTCGGTCAGCGAAGTCCGGCGAAGAGGTCGTTCTCGGGCACGGCCGCACCCGTGGTGTCCTGCACCCGTACGAAGGTCTCCGTGCCCATGAGCTCGGTGAACCGCTCCTTGCCCATCTTCAGGAAGAAGATGTTCTCGCCCTGACTGGCGTGCGCGGCCAGCGCGTCGAACTTCCGGTCGCCGAACGCGGTGGTGTCCACCCAGGTGGTGATCTCCTCGTCGGGCAGGCCGATCTCGGCCAGGGCGGCGGCCTCCGCCGGGTCCGGCTCCTCCCAGTCGCCGCCGAACTCCCGCATGACCTCGCCGAACCGCTGCATCTGCGAGCGCGGAGCCGTCGTCCAGTACACCTTGGGCGTCATCCCGGTCATCTCCAGCGCCGCCATCGTGATGCGGTTCGCCTGGATGTGGTCGGGGTGGCCGTAGAACCCGTTCTCGTCGTAGGTCACGACCACGTCGGGCTTGTACTGTTTCAGCAGTTCGGCGAGGCGGGCGGCGCCCTCCTCCACCGGCGTCCGCCAGAACGAGCCGGGCGCGTCGTTGGCCGCCCAGCCCATCATCCCGGAGTCCGCGTACTCCAACAGCTCCAGGTGGCCGATCCCCAGGACCTCGCAACTCACCCGGAGCTCCTCGCGGCGCATCGCTGCCACGGCGGCCGGATCGTGCCCGGGATCGCCCGGCTTGACGCCGCCCGGCCCGTCACCGCAACCGCCGTCCGTACACGTGACGAGCACCGTGCGGATGCCCTCCGCCGCGTACCGCGCGAGCACGCCGCCCGTCCCGGTGGCCTCGTCGTCGGGATGCGCGTGCACCGCCATCAGCGTCAACGGCCGTTCAACCATGATCGTCCTCCAGTTCGGGATCTGCTCCGGCCCCAGTCTGCGGCAGGCGGGCGGGCGACCGCGCACAATATCCGGCGACCGCCCGCGCCGGGGGCCGGCCGCGTCCTCGGGGGAGCGCCGGTGGCGTGAACCCGACAGATCCTCAGGCTGTAGTTCCCCACACGTTCTCAGTCGGCGTCGTGCCGCCGGGCGGTCGATCCGGCAGGCCGACCCACGGCTGCCCGCAGCCTCGTTGCACGGCGCACGGCGCACGGTGCCGCAGGCCGGGTGGGCCCCGCCGCTCCGGCTTCCGCCGTGCCCGTCTTCGTGAGAGGCCCCCATCGGCGGTCGATCGCCGTTCCAGCATCCTGTCCGAGGGCTTCGCCGCAGCTCCCCACCGGTACTTCGGCTGGCTGCGGGACCGCGCGCCGGTGTACCACGAGCCCGCCGTGGACGGCTACTTCCTCTCCCGCCACCAGGACGTCCGACGGGTGCTGAGCGACCACGAGACGTTCAGCACCGAGACGTTCCAGGTGCGCGCCGAGCCCGTGATGCGCGGCCGGGTGCCCGCCCGGACGGCCGGGGCGGAGCACACCGCCAAGTGCGGAATCGTCGTCCGCGCGTTCACGGGGCGCGCCCTGCAGGAGCAGATCCGCGCGGTCCGCCCAACGCGGCCGAGCTGGTCGCGCCCTTCCTCCCAGGGGGCGGATCGACCGCGTCGACGACTTCGGCAAGCCGTTCGCCGTCCGCGTGACGCCGGACGTCCTGGGCCTCGACCAGGAGGACCGGCAGCAGGTCGCCCACTGGCCGGGCGGAGTGACCGAGTTCGTCACCGGCCCGGTCCTCACCCCCGAGCGTCGCCGCCACTGCCTCGACTGCGCCGAGCAGTTGGAGGCCCACCTCGCCCCCGTCGTGGAACGCCGCCGCCACCCCGGCGACGACCTGGTGTCGATGCTGCGCACCGCCGTCGACGACCTCGCCCGCGACCCGCGCAGGGCCCGCGCCCGGGAGGCGCTGACCGCCGGGTACTTCTCCGGCGCACCCACCCAGGAGGCCGCCGCCCGCCGCCTCGGCCTCCCGTACGGCACCTACCGGCGCCACCTGCGGCACGGCCCGGACCTGCTCTGCGAGGCGCCGTGGCAGCAGGAGCTGCACGGCCCGGCGGCGGAGCCCTCGTGACCGACGCCGCCGGCGGCAGGGGGGCAGTGACCGCGGCCGGGCCGGTGCGGGAAAGCTCCGCCGCGACTGCGTGTCGCACACGGCCGGCTCCGTTCGGTGACGACAGGGTGACGGGAGAGAGTCCCCGTTCGAAGGAGCGAGCATGCCCGACGTCACCACCCCGTACCCGACCGGCACCCCGTGCTGGGTCGACCTGATGGCCAAGGACCAGCAGGCCGCGCTGGACTTCTACCGCGACCTGTTCGGCTGGCAGGGCACGCCCGGACCGGCCGAGTTCGGCGGATACGCGGTCTGCGAGCTGAACGGCCGGGCCGCGGCCGGCATCGGTCCGGCGATGGCACCCGAGGGCATGCCGGAACCGCCGACCGTGTGGACGAGCTACCTGGCCAGCACCGACGCGCAGGCCACCCAGGACGCGATCGTCGCCGCGGGCGGCACCCTGCTCGTCCCGGCGATGGACGTCGGCAACCTCGGCCGGATGCTGGTCGCCGCGGACCCGCAGGGTGCGGTGTTCGGCGTCTGGCAGCCCGGCGAGTTCTCCGGCGCCCAGGTCGCCAACGAGGCCGGTGCGCTGACCTGGAACGAGCTGCACACCACCGACGTCCCGGCGGCCACGGCCTTCTACGGCGAGGCGTTCGGCATCGAGATCGAGCCGCTGGACGGCGCCGACTCCTACTGGGAGCTGCGGGTCGGCGGCCGCACCGTCGGCGGCGTCACCCTGCTCGCCAACGACCCGCCCGGCACCCCCGCGCACTGGCTGACCTACTTCGCGGTCGACGACGTCGACTCCACCGTGGACGCCCTGGTCAAGCGGGGCGGCACCGTGCTGGCCCCGCCGTTCGACATGATGGCCGGCCGGATGGCGGTGGTCGCCGACCCGCAGGGCGCGCCCTTCGCGATGATCAAACCGCAGCCGCTGTAGGCCCCGGCGCGCACCGGCGCGCACCGGCG
>NZ_JBEYFP010000699.1:0-3054 GCF_040634455.1 Kitasatospora sp. NPDC007106 | reverse complement strand
CCATGACCACCCTGCACCTCCCGCCGCCCGCCCCCACCCGCCGCGGCACCACACGCACCCTGCGGATCACCTCGACGGACGTTGCGAGCACGGCGTTGATCCTCCACCTCGCCGGCGAGATCGACCAGGACCAGCGCACCGCGTTGGAGGACGCGCTCGGCACGGCCGTCGAAGCCCGCCCGCCGCGGCTCATCGTCGACCTGTCCGGCCTCGCCTTCTGCGACTCCACCGGCCTCAACGCTCTGCTCAAAACCCGCCTCGCCGCGCAGGCAGCCGACGTCGAGCTCGTGATCGCCGCACCTCCCGCCCACGTCGAAAGGCTGCTGAAGATCACGGGCACCGACCACCTCTTCACGGCCCGCCGCAGCGTCCGCGCCGCCCTGTACGGCCCCGACAGGCCGTCCCCTCCCGCAGGAAGGCGCGCAGCCATGTCGAGCGAGTTGAAGACCAGCACGAGACGCATCGGCCCCGCGGTGGTGTGCGTGTTCGCCGGAGACCTGCACCAGGGCACCGCCGACGAAGCGCAACGAACCCTCGACACGGCGCTCGGCGACCTCCCGACCGTGCTCGCGGTCGACCTCAGCGGCGTGGACCTCCTCGCCTCCGGCGGCCTCAACACCCTGCTACGAGCCCGGATCGCGGCAGCCGACCTGGCAGTACCGACGGTCCTGGTGGCGCCCACCGCCGCGGTGCGCCGCGTGCTGGAGATCACCGACACCGCAGGGCTGTTCCCCGTCTACGCCACAGCCGGACAAGCCGCCCGGCACCGCGAGGAACCGCCCGCCTCCGGCGCGTAGAGCGCACGGGTCGGGGCAGACGTCAAGGTCGGAGATTCGTCCCTCTACCGGGAACCGCCATGTGCCCCTCCCCCTATCCCGTCGTGTCGGACCGGCGTCGACTGGACTTCCTGCCCGGCGACAAAGCAGCGTGCGTGAGCCAGGGCCTGGACTTCACCCGCACCGCCCTCGCCGACTGGCACCTGCCCACCACCGCCGGTCAAGTGGCCGCCGACACCGTCCTCGTCGCCGCCGAACTCCTCACCAACGCCGCCCAGCACGCCGGTCGCCCGCTGGTCCTCCAGCTCCACCGCACTCCCGAACGGCTGCGCATCGCCGTCACCGACCCCAGCCCCACCCCACCGCACCGGGTGGAACCGCACCGGCCGCACGTGCCACACGGGCACGGCCTGGTCGTCGTCGACCGGATCACCACCGACTGGGGCTGCACCCTCGACGGCAATGGCGGCAAGACCGTCTGGGCCGACCTCTCCCTACCGTCCCGGAGCTCCCGTTGCGCAGCTGCACCGGATCCTCAACGAGCGCGCCGCGCCGCGCTGGCGGACCCCGACCCGCTCCTGGACAACTAGGCACTGTCCGGCACAGATCATGTGTCAGTGCAGGCGGTGGCGTGACCACCGGCAGGTGATCGACGGGATTCTTCACCGATAAAGGTCTGGCCCGTCGTCAGTCGCTCTGTGGCGGCGGCCTTGACCTCCGGATCCTCCATCGGGTCGTCGCGCAGTGCCGCGATCTGCTCAAGGACCGGCGTGGAGCCGGGAGCGTGGGCGATCGCCAGCAGCCGTGCCTGGTCTTCGCAGTCCCAGAGCGACTCGGCATGGGCCTTTTCCAGGCCAGCCGGTGCGATGGCGGCCAGCGCCTTGAGATAAGCGGGTCGCTCGTACGAGTGCGGGGTGCGCAGCCAGAACCGCTGGAGCAGTGGTGCCGCCTCGGCGGCTGCGGGACCGAAGCGGGTCAGTCGCTTCGCCGTGCGGTCGGGTCCGCACCAGGCGCGGGTGCGCCACTGGTTGGCGAGTTCGGCCACGAGTTCCGGGATGATCTCCGGGCCCATGTGGTCGGCCAGTACCTCTGCGCCGAGTGCGGCTAGCCACTCCTGCTCGTCCGCCGCCCAGCGGCGTGCTGCCGGTAGGGCGAGGCCGCCGAGGTCCTGCACTGCCTGCCGGAGCAGCGGCAGCGGGGACCTGCCGTCATTGGTGCCGAGCGAGGGCACAAGCGGGATCAGTCCTTCGGTCGGCGCCCGCCGGGCCAGTTCGCCGAGTACGGCGCTCTTGCGGCCGTCGCCGACGCGGGCATCGGCCAGGACGGCGAGCAGCTCAGCCTCGCCCCAGGTGGACAGGTCCGACCGGGACGGCCGAGACACAGGACGCTGTATCTCGATCCCGAAGCGGGTCCACGGCTCGAAGAACCACGGCGATTCCTCCTCCGCGCCGATCCGGGCGCGGGCAACGTCACCCAGGTCCTCCCACCACTCGACCGGCCACAGGTCCGACACCGACTCCAGTACGCGGCCCCAGTGCGCGCCCTCGCGGATGTAGGACCGCAGCGCGTCCCGGCTCTCGTCCGATCCGGCGAGCGCGAGAAGTTCCAGCACACCGGTGGCGCGCTCGCTGTCCCGCTCGGAGCCGGTCAGCAGATCGATGGCCGGGGCGGGTGACAGTTCCAGGTCCCGGATCAGCCGCGCCAGATAGCGGGAGCGGTCGTCGACTTCGTCCCATCGCCAGTCACGTCGGAGCACGTCGTCGACATGCGGGGTGGCCACAGCCGGGTCCGTCGCCGCAAGCACGGCTCCCAGGCCGCGGCCTCGTTGCAGCAGCCCCTCGACCGAGTCGAAAGGGGCGTAGCGCATCTCGTCTTCATCGCTCATCATTGCAAACCCTGCCCGGCCCACAGGCATGTAGCCATCGGATATCGACGCAAGGCCTTGATGCCGGCCGTCAAAGTTGAGTGGCAGACAGTCAAACTTCAATGACACCGGTCCCGGCCCGAGCGGCAGCTCGATCTACAACCGGGTCATGACCGCGCACCCGGTTCTCCCACGGTGGGTCTTGTCCGTTGGCGACTCGGCATCGTCGCCCTTCGCATCGGCCCCCAACCGCTGCGGCCTTTGTCGATCACGTGGCCGGTCCTCGCCAACCGCTGGGCACGGCCGTCGCGGGCTTGCCCGCGGAACGGACCCGATCCCTAACAGAGCTTCTGCCGGGCGACGATCACTGAGCCCCTCGACTCTCCAGACTTCGGGCCGCTGGGCAGGGGGAGG
>NZ_JBEYFP010000698.1:0-3058 GCF_040634455.1 Kitasatospora sp. NPDC007106 | reverse complement strand
GGCGGGGCCGCTCACGATCTGCCAAGAAGTCGGCCTTCTCCGGACGCGTCACCGCGACCGTGACGGCCAGGGCGTCGTCGACGTGGTGGAAAGGGGCGACGTCCTGCCGGTCGAAGCCGGACACCACCAGGACCCCGTCGCCCAGATGGATCCGCAGCCCCGGCACCGGTCGCCACGGGCAGGTGGTGATCTCCGTCAACCCGGCGACGACGTCCGGCAGCAGCGCCGGAGGGATCGCCGAGACCGCCCTGTGGGACACCGGTCCGTGGGCGATCTCGAGCAGGCTCCGCTGGGCGAGCAACTCGGCGAGCCCGGCATCGACCACCCTCCAGCCCGCTTCGTCCGGGCCGAGGTCGAAGAAACGATCGGTGTCGTTCGCGTCGTACGCGCAGACCCATTCCCCCTCGTCCCCACTCAGGAAGACCATCCTGTCGGGGGCGAAACGGGCGTGCCGGGGCGTCCCAACCTGCCAGACGCTCCCCGCTGCTCACAGAAGCGGCGACGTCGCCGCGTACGTGCGCCGGACCCGGTCCGGCAGCCAGGCGAGGCACTCGGGCATCGGCTCTTCGCGCCCTCTGCGGCCGAACCACTGCCCGGCGACGTCCGCGACCACCACGTCTCCGATGTGCACAGGTCCTCCGTCGGCGGGTCGCGGGCTCGAATCCCATCAGCCCACGGGGCGCGGTGTCCAGGGGCGTCGCGACGCCGGCGGATCGGACCGGCGGATCGGACCGGCGGACCGGACCTGCGGACCGACGGCAGGTGAACCTCGGGCCGAGGCCGTCACCCACGACCCCGTGCCGCGTTGTGAGGGAGTGCGGCACACTGGCTGCGGACGACCGCGAAGGAACCGCACGCACGACGACGATCACTCTCCAGGCAGGGGTGGCACGGTGGCAGACGGTACCCGGCAGGCGGAGCCCGCCATGAATCCCGCGGTGCGCGACACGTACGGCCCGGCGGATCTCGGCAACAACCCCGTGTTCGCCGGAGGGTTCATCAACTTCGGCCACTGGCAGGCGATCGACCTCGACCGGCCGCTCGACGAGGCCGACCGGATCCGCAGCCAGCAGGACCTCTACCGCCAGGTCCTCCGCGCCGCCGCACTGCCGGACGAACCGGAGATCCTCGAAGTCGGCTGCGGGCTCGGCATGGGCTGCGCCCTGACGCTGAGCGAGTGCGGGCGCGCCACCGTCACCGGCATGGACATCCACCCCGAGCAGCTGCAGCGGGCCCGCGACACCCATGCCGACCTGCTGCGCCGGGAGCCGGACCGGCTGCGGTTCGTCCAAGGCGCGGCCGAGTGCATGCCGGTGGAGGGCAAGGGGTTCGACGCCGTGATCAGCGTGGAGGCCGCCCAGCACTTCCCGGACCTCCGGGCCTTCGCCGAGGAGACGTCGAGGGTGCTGCGGCCGGGTGGCCGGGCGGCCTTCGCCAGCTTCTTCACCGTCGACGGCGCCCCCGGCCGGCCCGGGGAACTCGCCGCCCTGCTGGACACCTTCGCCAACGGCCTGGACATCGCCCGCCCGGTGCAGCAGCTCGCGGACGCACTCACCGGGGCCGGCCTCGCCGGTGTGCACGTCGAATCGATCGGACGGCACGTCTGGCCGGGCTGGGACCGGTGGCTGAGCCGGTGGTGGGCCCCGGAGACCTGGCCGCGGAACTTCCTGCGGGCCTACGAGCGGGGAATCCTCGACTACTACCTGGTCACGGCGGAGCAGCCCCGGTAGCGGCCCGGCGCGACGGCCGCCGAGCGCATCCCCGACGGCGTCCGGACCCTGATCGAGGGCTTCCGGACCGCGGTCGAACAGCGTCGGCACCGGCCGGCCGGCAAGGGGTTGCGTTCGCACGGCCGGGGAGGTGTCGCCCGGCACGGTCCCGTGCGGGAGGATCCCTCCCGTGAGCCACCCCCTGCCGCCCCTGCCGGAACCCGCGTACGCCCTGATCCGCGTCGAGTCCCCGCCCGAGGTGCCCACCCGGATCGCCGACCGCCTCCGGGAGCCCGGCATCCCGGCCGGGCTGATCGGCTACGAGTACCGGCCGCTGGGGGAGCCGCTGTTCTTCGGCGCGGTCGGCGAGCAGGGCGCGGTCGCCGTCGCCACGTGCGGCCTGTTCGGGTACATCGCCGTCGACGTGGCCACCGGGCGCGTGGTGCAGGTGCCCCGCGCCGACTCGGCGAAGGCCGGTCACGTGAACGGCGACCTGGACTCGTTCGACCGGTGCGTCGAGGCCGTGATCGCCCGCTTCCCGTTCTACGCGGAGGACGAGGAGGACCGCTTCGCGGAGGTGGCGGACGAGCTCCGCGCCCTCCTGCCCCGCATCGACCGGACCGTTCTCGCACACAACGGGTTCTGGGAGACGTTCTGCGACGACGTCGAGATGGGGAGTTACCCCGACGGCGACGACTGATCCACCGGCGTCGGCCGTACTCGCAAGGGCTCCCGCCACCACCTCGGGACGGTGTCGGTGCCGGCCCCTACAGTGACCCGGACCGACGGCGTCCGGTCCCGCGACACGGCCGTGCGCCGCCCCCGCCACCGAGGAGCCGCAGACCGTGGGGTACCACACCGAGTTCACCGGCCGGATCGAGGTCGTGCCGCCGCTCAACACGGCCGAGCGGACCTACCTGCGGAAGTTCGCCGGGAGCCGGCGGATGGACCGGGACGCCGGCCCCTACTACGTCGACGGCCCTCCCCACAGGCCGTTCGGCCCCTCCGGGCGGGCCGGGAACGACGTCGTCCGCGACGCCAACCGGCCACCGGCAGGACAGCCCGGCCTGTGGTGCCACTGGGAACCCGTCGAGGACGGAAGCGGAATCGAATGGAACGGGGCGGAGAAGTTCTACTTCGCCACGGAATGGATGAGCTACCTCGTCGACCACTTCCTCAAGCCCGGCGCCGCCGCCCAGGGCCACCCCGGGTTCGAGCACTTCACCTTCGACCACGTCCTCAACGGCACGATCGAAGCGGTCGGCGAGGAACCGGGGGACGAGTGGCAGCTCCTCGTCCGGGACAACACCGTCAGCGCGATCGCCCCCGACCCCGGGGAGCCGGACTGG
>NZ_JBEYFP010000697.1:0-3059 GCF_040634455.1 Kitasatospora sp. NPDC007106 | reverse complement strand
GTCGAGATTGTCGAAGGCGTAGTACAGCGGCAACCGGGTCCAGGCGACGAGCTGGAGATGAGCGGTGACGGCGGCGTTCTCGATAGCGTGCCGACTGCTGGTCAGGCTGGTCATCCGGCTCTTGCAGTCGAGCAAGACGACCTGCCTGTCGCGGGCCGCGATGAGGTCGGGGGTCCAGCGAAGGAAGCTGTCGGTGCTGCGGAGGGCCAGGCGGACGGGCTCGCCCATGACTCCCTGGCCCCAGGGGCTGACATCCCAGCCGCGGTGGTTGAGTTCCTCGGTGACGCGTCGCTCGTGGGCGTCACCGATCGCCTTCCTGTCATGAAAGCTCGGCATGCTGGAAGTGTGGCGCGCCCTCACCCTGACGAAACGACAGCCGCCTTTGGTGCGCTCGGGTTCGGCCAGACCTCTTCGTTGTTCGTGGAGGTTCATGGTTGTCCGTGGTTATCCACGTTGGTTCACACCGTCCCACTGTGTGCCGCTGGCGGCGGCCCGAACACGACCGGATTCAGTCCATGCCCGGGTCGCTTCCTCGACGAGCCGATTGTGTAATCAAGGGCCGACGTCCTGTCAGCGGTGGCTTCGCCGATGCCGAAGGAGGCACCGGTGACGAGGGCGGTCTTGGCGGGTATTGCTGGGATCCTTGCGACTAAGATGAACTATGGTTCACCATCTATCCTGAACCCAGGTTCACCTTGATGCAAGTGGAAGGGCAGGCGAGTTCTCTTGACCCAGGCCAGGGCGCCGCGCGCCGACGCGGTCCGCAACCGGAAGAAAATCCTCACCGCGGCCAGTGAGCAGATCACCGCGCACGGCCCCGAGGCCGGCATGGACGAGATCGCCGCCGCGGCGGGCGTGGCCGTGGGAACCCTGTACCGGCACTTCCCGACCAAGACCGACCTGGTCGCGGCCGTCGTCGCCGAGTACGTCGCCCGCGTCGCCGACGACGCCGAAGCCGCCCTCGCACGCGTCGCCGACGGCACTGCTAGCGCCTTGGAGGAACTGACCGCGTTCCTCGGCCGCGTCATCGAGCAGTCCGCGACCGACCGTGCCGTCAAGGCCGCGGCCCAGACCCTCGGCGCACAACCGGGCGACCACGCCGACGAGGAACGCGCAAGCGCGGCTGTCGCCGGCCTCATCCGGGCCGGGCAGGCCGACGGTGACATCCACGCGGACATCACGGTCAACGACATCTACCTGCTGTTCTCCACCGCGCCCGCCGACCAGCCACCCGCGGCCCGGAACCGCTGGCTCGCCCTCGTCACCCCCGGCCTGACCATCCAGGCCCGACGAACAGCGAGCTGACCGCTGGAACCGGGACAGCGAGCCGAACGGCGCTGTCGTCTCTCATGGCCATCGAACACGGCCAGGCCAGAGCGCTGCCTGAAGTCGCGAACATCTGCTGTCGAAGCTCAGGCTCTGGTCCAACTTCTGTGAAACGGTTACGCCGGGTGACGATCATGCCTTGCCGTATGCGGCGCGGGTTGTCAGCGGCGAGAGCCAGAGGCCAGACTGCTGAGACTGCACAGGCCATGAGACAGCTGAACTGTTCATAACGGCGACGAGTTCACCGCCGCCGAGGTACGCGACTTCGCGGTCGACGCGAGCGTGGTGGCCGGCCTGCTGGCGCTCCGGGACGCCCGCACCGCACCGGACTCGCCCGCGGTGCCCGGCCGCCGTCCCACACCTGGTCATCGCCGTCCACCTCGCCTCCGCCGACCTGGATTGACCAGCGGCGGCGCTTCGGTCGGTGGCCGGGGCTATGACCGGTCGGCCGAGGCCGGTCCGGTGCCGTCGTCGGAGGGCAGGTCCCGCTCGTAGTGGACGAAGCGGTCGGCCGGGACGAAGGTGTCGTAGAGGCGGCGGGCGGGGTTGTCGTGCGCGGTGAGCCAGTGCATGCGGGCCCAACCGCGGGCGGTGGCGTGGTCGAAGAGGTCCTGGAGGAGCAGGCGGCCCGCCCCGAGCCCGCGGTGGGCGGGGTCCACGAAGAGGTCCTCCAGGTAGCAGACCTGGCCGGTGAGCCACGTGCTGTGGTGGAGCACGCTGTTGGTGATGCCGATGACCGTGCCGTCGTGCTCGGCGACGCGGCCCAGCATTGGCTGGTGCGGATCGAGAAGCCGTCGCCAGGTGGAGTCGGTGACCGCTGCGGGCACGGTGGACTCGTAGAAGTCGAGGTACCCGGCCCACAATCGGCGCCAGTCCTTCTCGTCAGCCGCGGCGAGGTCACGGATGGTGATCGTAGAGGTTTCGGACATCTGGGCTCCAGGTGAGAGTGGTCGGGGGCGCTCGTGGGCGAGCGGGCCTTGGTGACGACGAGCACAGCGAGAGTCTCGCCCAGGTCCTCCACCCCGCTCCACCCGGGCAGTGACTGCTGAAGGCGGCCGCGCCGCCTACGGCAAAGCATGATCGTAACCCAGCGTAACCGTTTTACGGAGGTTGGACCAGGGCCCGAGTTTTGAGAGCACTCGGGTGCTTGCTTCGGGACCATGGTTGTGCTCTGCACGACGAGGGGGCCCGGGTGCTGCCGAAGTCCAAGGTCGATCTGTACGCGGCGGTCCGCCGTGACTCGCGCGCCGGTCTGTCGCAGCGTGCCCTGCAGCGCAAGGACGGGGTCGGCTTCCTGACGGTGAAGAAGGCCCTGGAGTCGGTCTGACCGGAGCCGCGGAAGAAGCTGCCGCCCAGGCGGACCCGGTTGGACCCGTTCAAGCCGCTGATCGACGGGATGCTGCGGGCGGCTGACGTCCCGTCACTCAGAGCAGGTCACCGATCCGGGGATGCGACACGTTGGCTCTCAGGAGTCGCAGGTAGTAGTCGCTCTCCGGGGAGACCGCCAGCAGCCTACGGACGACTTCGACAAGCTCGTCCCGCGTGATGCCCGGCACCCGAGGTGAGCGAAACGGTTGGAGGTAGGCGCGGACGGCTCCGTAGCCGCCAGCGTAGCCGTGCGACTTGATCTCTTCCCAGAGTGTCCAGGCATTCGTGCAGCCCTCAGCCCATCGCTCGTTCAGGTAGGGCTTGAAGTCGTCGAGCTTGGTCCTGCGGTTCTGCCACTGTCCCTG
>NZ_JBEYFP010000696.1:0-3060 GCF_040634455.1 Kitasatospora sp. NPDC007106 | reverse complement strand
AAAAAAAATAATTTTTTAATTATACGGCTACCACCTATATATACACCTAATCAAAAACAATATTTCCCTACACGACTTTTTTCCTATGTGGTCAGTTTTTAAAGGGGAGGCGGGGGAACCGCCGCGCCGGATCCGCCGACCGGTCACCGACGACGTCCGGATCCGGACCCAGACGTCCCGCCCCCCACCGACCCACGGGTCGGGCCGGCCGCGGTGTTCCAGATGCTCGACGACCTCCGGCTCGTCCAGCCGTACGGCGGTGCCCCTCACCAGAACGCTCCAGCCCGAACTCAGCGCGTCGTCGATGCGGTCCGCCTCGAACGCGAGCCGTGCGCCGACCTCCGGACACACGCTGCTCCCCTCCGCGGTGCGGTAGACGACCGTACCGTCCATCACCCGGAAGTTGACGGGCAGTGCGACCGGACCGTCCCCGGTGGACAGCACCACCCTGCCGACCCCGCCGGGGGCGAGCTTCGCCCAGCAGGCCGCCGGTGCGAGCTCCTCGACCACCGGCTGCGCGGCCGCTGCCGTCCGCCCGGGCGGCACCTCCGTGCCGGCGCCGAGCAGCTCGCCGACGGAGGTGCCCAGGACGCCGGCGAGCCTGGTGAGGGGTGCCGAGTCGGGTACCGCGGCGGACGACTCCAGGTACTCCAGGTACTCCAGGGCCATGCCGGCGCGCTCCGCCACCTCCTGGCGGCTGAGCCCCAGCCGTTCCCTGCGCAGCGTCACACGCCGTGCGATGTCACCCCGTTGCCCGGCCGGGGCTCCTGCCGTTCCGCTGCCGGTCGGCGGTCTGGACATGGTTCGCTCCTCTCCCTCGACGGCACGGTCGCGGCACGTCTTGCGCGCGATCCGGACCGGGTACGCAGCACGCCGTGCGCAGTGCTGTCCCACCGAACCGAGCAGGGCACCGGCGAACCCGCCGGTGCTCCGGCTCCCCACGACCGGGAGGACCACGTCCTCCTTCCCGTGAACGGCGGCTCCCGGGCGCCGGCCGCCCGCGTCGTGCCGCCGGTCGGCCCGGATCGCCGGACCGCTCGGCGCAAGGCGCGCCGGGACCGTTCCGAGCCGTCCACGCCGACGGCGATCGCCCGTCCTGTCCGGTCGCCGGTCATCGCTCCTCCTCCGGCGCCCCGCCGCTCAGCTGCCGGCCGCGGGCGTGTTGGCGGCGGCGTCGTGCATGCCCGCGACCAGGAGCTGGTGCCCCAGCTCCATCAGGGCGCGCCCGGCCGCGTACTCGTCGCCGATCTCGGGCACGGCGGCATCCTGCGGGTTGCGACGGGAGCTGCTCCGGCTCTGCAGGACGTTGTCGCCGGTGTCGAGCACGCCGTGCGCGGTGGTCGTGTCCCCCGCCTCGAACAGGTCGAGCTTGAGGGTCCAGGTCTTGGTGTGCATCGGCGTGTGGGCCGGTTCTCCGGTCATCGCTCCGTCGCCTCCTCCGGCATGCGGCCGGGTGGGGCGCGTGACCCGCCGTGCGGGTCGCTGCGCCTGCGCCCGTACCACCAGCGTCGGCCGGGGAACCGGGCCGGCGCTGGGGCCGTTCGACCCTGATCCCCTGGACGGACGGGCACGGGACGCCCGTCCCCGGGACCCGGTCCCCGCGGGGTCAGCCGCGGAGGCCGGCCAGGGTCGTGGCCAGATCGGTGCCGGCCGAGCGGGCGCGGTTGTGGGGCAGCCTGCCGAGCAGGTTGCCCATGGCGCAGGTGTTGGTGACGGCGGAGAACGCGAGCCCGGCGCCGACCGCGGCCGAGATCCAGCGGGCGCCGGGCAGCACGAGGTCCGCCAGCACACCGGCGAGGACGAGGCCGCCGGCGACCAGGCGGACCTGCCGGTCCATGGCCCACACGGCGCGTGCGCCGGCGACCCGGTCGAGCGGGTGGCCGTCGCCGGCCCAGGCCGAGGTGCCGCCGGTCAGCGTGAGCGCGGTGATCCCCTCGGCGGCGAGCCGCTCGCAGGCGGTCCGGGAGCGGTTGCCGGAGGCGCACACCACGGCGACCCCGCCCCGCCCGGCCACGGCGCGCAGCGTGGGCATGGCCTCGTCGAGCCGGTCGAGCGGGACGTTGTGGGCTCCGGGGATGTGGCCCGCGGCGTACTCGCCGGGGGAGCGGACGTCGACGACGGTGAACTCGGCGAGGCGGGGGTGCAGCTGGGCGACGGTCACGGGGGTGGTCATGGTGCGGGGGAGTCCTTCCGGAACAGCGGGGCGGGCCGCCCGGGCGGGGGCGCCGGGCGGAGCACGGGGATTCGTCAGCGCAGGGCGTCAACGAGCATGAGGGCGGCGACGGCGAGCAGCGCGACGGCGAAGGCCGTCTGCAGGGCGCGGCCGCTGAAGCGGTCGGCCAGCCGCTTGCCGTCCCAGGCGCCGAGCACGGCGGCGGCGGTGAACGGGGCGATGACCGCCCAGTCGAGGGAGCCGGCCGCTCCGACCCGTGGGACGAGTGCGGCCAGCGAGTTGGCGGAGATGACCAGCAGGCTGGTGCCGACGGCCTCGGCCATGGTGAAGGCGAGGACGGAGACCAGCGCGGGGACGGCGAGGAAGCCGCCGCCCACCCCCAGCAGGCCGGTGACGGCGCCGAGGCCGGCTCCCGCGGTGGCCGAGCGGGCCGGCCCGCTCTCGGCCGGGCGGTCGTCCGGCATCTCCTCCGGGCGGTGCCGTGCGGCGTCCTTCGGTTTGCGGGCGGAGGCGAGCATGCGCCAGGCGGCGGTGCCCGCGAGTGCCGCGAACGCGACGGTGAGCAGGGTGGCGGGCAGGTGCGAGGACAGTGCCCCCGCGGCCGCCGCGACCGGGAGGCCGGCCGCGGCGAACAGCAGGCCGGTGCGCCAGCGGACCCGCCCGGCCCTGGCGTGGGCGAGCAGGCCGGTCAGCGAGGTGACGGCGACGATCAGGAGGCTGGCGGTGCCGGCCTGTGCGGGGGTGAAGCCGAGCAGGTAGATCAGGGCGGGGACGGCGAGCATGCTGCCGCCTCCGGGTTGACCTGGTAGAGCTGGGCGTTCGGCCCGGGGCCGCCGGCGGTGGTGCCGACCGGCACGACGAGTCCGGCGGCCTCCAGCCGGGTCAGC
>NZ_JBEYFP010000695.1:0-3062 GCF_040634455.1 Kitasatospora sp. NPDC007106 | reverse complement strand
TGGAGGGCCGCCGCGCCACCACCCACCACCTGGGCCTCGACCTGCTGGACGCCACCGGTGTGCACGCCGTCCGTGCCCGGGTCGTCGACGACGGCGACCTGGTCAGCGGCGCCGGGGTCACCTCCGGCCTCGACCTGGCGCTGTACCTGCTGGAACGCGAGGTCGGACCGCAGATCGCGCACGCCGTCGAGGAGTTGTTCGCCCACGAGCGCCGCGGCACGGTCTGGCGGAGCGACGGCCCCGCCCCGGCCGCCTTCTGACCGAACCCGCCACAACCCGCTGAACGAGGAGCACACCACCATGTCCGTCACGCCCGTCGAAGGCACCTGGGACCTCGCCATCGCCACGCCCGTCGGCCGGATCGCCGCGGTGATCGAACTCCACCGGCGGGACGGCCGCCTGGCCGGCACCGCCCGCGGCGCCGAGGAGGACGTCCCGCTCGACGCCGTCACCCTGGACGGCGACCGGCTCAGCTGGCGGCAGTCGGTCACCCGTCCGTTCCGCCTCAACCTGACGTTCGACGTCGCGGTGGACGGCGACGCCCTGGCCGGCACCTCCCGCGCCGGCCGGCTGCCCGCCTCCAAGGTCACCGGTCGCAGGCGGACCGGGTCCGCCGACACCGACGCGGACCGGGGCTGAACCGCCGCCCGGTATTCTCCTGGCGCGTCGGGTCGGGCGGGCGCGATCATGGCCGGATGGATGTTCGTTTCCTCGGCATCGCCGAGTTGGCCGAAGTCCCGTCCGTGGCGGTCGTGGTCGACGTCATGCGGGCCTACACGGTGGCAGGCTGGGTCTTCGCCCGGGGGGCCGAGAAGATCGTGCTCGCCGAGTCGCTGGACGAGGCCCGGGCGCTGAAGGAGCGTCACCCGGACTGGGTGGCACTCAAGGACGGTCCGCCGATGCCCGGGTTCGAGCTGGTGAATTCGCCGGGTCGGCTGCGGTCCGCCGACCTCGGTGGGCGGACGGTCGTGCAGAAGACCACCGCGGGGACGGTCGGCGCCCTTGCGGTGAAGGAGGCCTCGCTGGTGCTGTGCGCCGGCTTCGTGGTGGCGGAGGCGACGGCCCGGCTGCTGCGGGCACGCGGGTGCGACAGCGTCACGTTCGTGGTCACGGGCGAGGACGGGCAGGCCGACGAGGACCTGGCGTGCGCCCAGTACATCGCCCGGAGGGCCGCCGGGGACGACACGGATGCAGCCGAGTTCCTCCGCCGCGCCGGATCCTCGCGCGCCGCCGCCGAGTTGGCGGAGGGGGTGCGGGAGGGATCCCATGCCGACGACGTCGCGCTCTGCCTGGAACTCGACCGCTTCCCCTTCGCCATGGTGGCGACCCCGGAGGACTCGCTCATGGTCCTGCGGCCGTGGGGTGCACCACGAGGGGCGCGTGAGGGCACCTCCAGGCCGAAGGCTGGGGGAGAACCGCACGATCCGGATGCGGGCCACCGGACAGACGGGGCTCGGCCCATGCTGCCGTGACACCCACCCCCGGATCGCGCAGTTCCTCCGTCGAGGCCGGGCGCGGCCGCGATCGCGCCCCGGAAGGCGGTCGACCGCTCGTCCGTCAGCCGCAGCAGGTCGTCGAAGTCGAGAGCGTTGTACACGCCGGTCGTCCATCACTCCGTTCCGTATCGGACGGCGGTTTTCGCGGCCGACCCGGCAGCCGACCCGGCGGCCGGCACGGCATCCGGCAGGGGCCGGTGAACGGGCGTCAGCGCGCGATCGGCGAGGGACGTCCGTCCGAGGCCGGGTCGGGTAGGCCGGCGGCCTCGCGTGCGGCCTGCTCGACGCGGTCCCGGTGGCCCTTCCACCAGGCGTCGTCGCCCTCCGGGAGGTTGCCGTCCTGCGCCCGCAGCCCGCGGCCGCCGTCGACGAGTTCGCGGACGATGTCGGCGTGCCCGGCATGGCGGTCGGTCTCGGCGATGGCGTGGACGAGGATGCGGTGCAGGGTCACTTCGGCGCGGCGGCCCCAGCCGACCCGGCCGGTCGCGTCGAGCGGCAGGGAGCGGATGGTCTCGTCGGAGTGCGCCCACACCCGGCGGTAGAGCCCGACGATCTCCTCGCGGGACTCCTGCGCGGTGGCCCACAGGTCGGCGTTCGGCTCGGCCCGGCCGGCGATCCACAGCGGCGCGGCCTCGAAGGGGCGCCCGAAGGTCTCACCGAAGTACACCGCCTCCGCGGCGGTCACGTGCTTGACCAGTCCGAGCAGGTTGGTGCCGGAGGGCGTGAGCGGGTGCCGGACGTCGTACTCCGACAGTCCGTCGAGCTTCCACAGCAGCGCGTCGCGCGCGTCCTGCAGGTAGAGGTGCAGGTCGGCCTTGGCATCGAATGCGGTCATGTCGACCAGTCTGCGAACGGCGTCCGCGACGTCCACGGAATTTCCGGCCGAGGCCCCCCTCAGGGGCGTGCCGGGAGCTGGGCGTGCCGGGAGCTTTGGGGGAGCCGGGGGCGCCGGGGGCGGCAAATCATTTTACGAGTGTAATACCTGTTACCCTTAACGGGTGGGTTCTGCAACTGTCACTCCTGGTCTCCGCCTCCGCAGCCTTCCGGTGCGGGAGGCGCTGCGGCTCGGGCGCCCGTCCGACCGGTGGTTCAAACCGGCGCTGAGCGTCGCCGCGGCCTCCGCCCTGCCCAACCTCGTGCTCTGCGCGCTGGGCCGCCTCGACCTGGTCGCCTACACCATGGCCGGATCGCTGTGCGCGCTCTACGGCCACGACCTGCCGTACGCACGCCGCGCCACCACCCTCGCCCGGGTGGTGCTCGGCATGTTCGCGGGCGTCGCGGTCGCCCTGACGACCGCCTCGCTCACCCACTCCGCGGTGGTGCTGATCGCCGTCGGAGCCGTCCTCGCCGCCGTGCAGAAGGCGGTGGCCGATGCGAGCGGGATCGGCCCGCCCGGCAACGTGATCTTCACCTTCGTCATGGCCGGTGCGCTGTTCGCCCCGCAGGAGATCGGCCGGGTTCCCGGCCACCTCGCCCTCACCCTGGCGGCCGGAGCCTTCGCCTGGCTGGTGGCGATGGCACCCGCCCTGCGCCGCGCCGACGGCCCCGAACGCCGCGCCACCGCCC
>NZ_JBEYFP010000694.1:0-3067 GCF_040634455.1 Kitasatospora sp. NPDC007106 | reverse complement strand
GGCTCCCGCGACGAGTGGGCCCGCTGGGAGTCCGAGGAGGACGGCGAGGAGGGCCAGGAGGGCCAGGAGCGGCGCGGCTGGGGCCGCAAGCGCCGCCGGGACTGAGCCCGCGCGGGCGGCCGGCGGAGGCCGCCGACGGGTGGCGGACGCAACGGACGGGCGCCGCGGTCTGAAAGACTGCGGTGCCCGTTTTCCGCATCCGCAGCCAGCCGAGGAAGCCCGTACCCGTGACCGTCGCCGCAGCCGCCCCGTCCACCCGCGCCGCCGAGGCCGCCGCCCCGGAAGCGGCGCGCAGACCCGGCGGCCGGCTGCTGGCACTGGACGGACTGCGCTTCCTGGCCGTCCTGCTGGTCGTCGTCTACCACTACGTCGCGTTCGGGTCGGACTGGGGCCGCCCGCGCGCCGAGCTCTTCCCGGTGCTCTACCGGCCCGCGGCCTACGGCTGGATGGGCGTGCAGCTGTTCTTCCTGATCAGCGGCTTCGTGATCTGCCTGAGCTGCTGGGGCCGCTCGCTCGCCGACTTCCTGAGCTCGCGGGTGGTGCGACTGTTCCCCGCGTACTGGTTCGCGGTGCTGCTCACCACGGCGGTGCTCGCCGCCGTCCCGGGCGGCAGCCGCCCGCGGGCGACCCGGGACGTGCTGACCAACCTGACGATGATGGAGTACCCGTTCGGGGCGCCCTACGTCGACGGCGTGTACTGGAGCCTGTGGGTCGAGGGCCGGTTCTACCTGATCTTCGCGGTGGTGGTGGCGCTCGGCCTCACCTACCGCCGGGTCCTCGCCTTCTGCCTGCTCTGGTGCGCGGCCGGGGTGCTCGCGATGGCGGCGCCCGGCGAGCAGCTGCTCCAGGTGCTGGCGATGCCCGAGTACTGCTGGTTCTTCATCGGCGGCCTGGCCTTCTACCTGATCCGGCGGTTCGGCCCGGACCTGCTGCTCTGGCTGCTGGTCGGCTTCACCTTCCTGGCGGGCTGCCGGGCGGTGCTGCCCACCTACCGCTTCGTCGCCGCCCAGGCCGGCTACCCGGTGCCCGAGTGGGGCGTGGTGGCGGTGCTCGCCGTGTTCTACCTGCTGATGGCCGGCGTCGCCCTGGACCGGTTCCGCGGCGTGCAGTGGCGCTGGCTGGCCACCGCCGGGGCGGTCACCTACCCGCTGTACCTGCTGCACGAGTACATCGGCTGGGAGGTGATCGACACCCTCGGGAACCGGGTCGACCCCTGGCTGCTGGTCGGCACGCTGCTGGTGGTGATGACCGCCGCCTCCTGGCTGGTGCACCGCTTCGTCGAGCGGCCCGCCGCCCGCTGGCTCAAGCCCCGCCTGGCGGCCTCCTTCGCCAAGGTGCGCGGGGTGCCGCTGCCCGTTCCGCGCCCGTCCGGTCAGGGTCCGGCGATCCACGGCCCGGCGATCCAGGGCCCGTCCACCGACGGGCCGTCGGCCCGGCGCCCCGCGGCCGAGGAGCCGGCGGGCGGGCCGGGGGAGGAGCGGGAGCCGGAGCCGGCCGGGGCCCGCGCGCCGATGGCCGCCCGCGGTGTCGGCGACGGGCGTTAGGCTCGTGGCGGACCCGGCGGGCAGGCGGCCGGGGCGGACGGTGGGTACGGCAGGGAGTACGGCGTGAGCGTGTGGGACGACCTGGTCGGCCAGGACCGTGTGGTCGAGCAGCTGTCCGCGGCCGCCCGTGCGGCACGGGCCACCGTCGCCGCCGGACGCACCGCGGGCGCGCCGGCCGAGCCCGGCGCCAACGCCTCGCTGATGACCCACGCCTGGCTGTTCACCGGTCCGCCCGGCGCCGGCCAGACCACCGCCGCCCGCGCCTTCGCCGCCGCGCTCCAGTGCACCAGCCCCGACCTCGAACTCGGCGGCACGCCCGGCTGCGGCTTCTGCGAGGGCTGCCACACCGTGCTCTCCGGCAGCCACGCCGACGTGAAGTACGTGCGCACCGACGGGCTCTCCATCGGCGTCGGCGACATGCGCGACCTGGTCCTGCGCGCCGCGAGCTACCCGACCGGCGGCCGCTGGTCGGTGATCCTCGTCGACGCCGCCCACCGGCTCACCGAGGCCGCCGCCAACGCCCTGCTCAAGGGCGTGGAGGAGCCCTCGCCGCGCACCGTCTGGCTGCTGTGCGCCCCCTCCGTCCAGGACGTGCTGCCCACCATCCGCTCCCGCTGCCGGCTGCTGGTGCTGCGCACGCCGTCCGCCGAGGCCGTCGCCGACATGCTGGTCCGCAGGGACGGCGTCGACCCGGGCCCCGCGCACGCCGCCGCCCTCGCCGGGCAGGGCGACGCCGCTCTGCGTCACCCTGGGCGCACTGACCGGCTACCTCGCGGTGCGCACCCGGCCCCGGGGCCGCCGGTGAGCCTGAGCGCGAGGCTCGGCAGCACGCTGACGGTCCGGCAGGTCGTCCTCGCCGGGGGCGCGAAACGCAGAGTTCGCCGGCCCGCAGCGGCAGGATGATCCCGCAGGACAGCCCGGGAACGTACGATCAGCCAATGGCTGACATGACGGAAACCAATCCGGGGTGGCTCGCGCCCGAGGAGCTGGAGACGGCCCGCGCCCGGCTGCCGATCCTCTACGTCGAGGCGGTGCCCGTGCGCGTCGACGACACCGGCGAAGTCACCGAGATCGGGCTGCTGTTGCGCATCGGGCCGGACGGCACGGTCAGCCGGACGCTGGTCTCCGGACGCGTCCTGCACCACGAGCGTGTCCGGGACGCGCTGCTGCGGCACCTGGAGAAGGACCTCGGGCCGGTGGCCCTGCCCAGGATCCCCGCCTCGCTGCAGCCGTTCACCGTCGCCGAGTACTTCCCGACGCAGGGGGTGACCTCCTTCCACGACCCGCGGCAGCACGCCGTCGCACTCGCGTACGTCGTGCCGGTGGCCGGCGACTGCAGGCCGCGTCAGGACGCGCTCGACCTGGTGTGGTTCAGCCCGCAGGAGGCCGCCTCGGATCTGGTGCTGCAGGAGATGCCCGGCGGGCAGGGAGTGCTGCTCAAGCGGGCGCTGGCCCATCTCGGCTGCCTGACCTGAGCCCGCGCGCCCGGCCCGGCACCGCCCTCCGGCCGGGCGCGGTCGGCG
>NZ_JBEYFP010000693.1:0-3076 GCF_040634455.1 Kitasatospora sp. NPDC007106 | reverse complement strand
CGCTCGCCGGCCGCGCCGCCGAGCTCGGGGCGACCAAGGTGGTCGGCCTGGAGGCCCGCGGCTTCGTCCTGGCCGCCCCCGCGGCCTTCGCGGCCGGCCTCGGCTTCGTGCCGATCCGCAAGAAGGGCAAGCTGCCCGGCGACGTCTTCGCCCGCTCCTACGACCTCGAGTACGGCTCCGCCACGCTGGAGGTCCAGTGCGACGCCTTCGCGCCCGGGGAGAAGGTGCTGGTCGTCGACGACGTGCTCGCCACCGGCGGCACCCTCGGCGCCTCGCTGGACCTCGTCCGCGAGGCCGGCGCCGAGCTGGCCGGCGTGGTCGTGCTGATGGAGCTCGGCTTCCTGCCGGGCCGCGAGCGGCTCACCGGCCACCTCGCCGGGGCGCCGCTGGACGCCCTGGTCACCGTCTGACCCGCGCGGACCTAGGCGCGGCGGCAGGTCCGCGGGCCGGCCGCCGCGCCCTCGGGTCCCGGTTCCGCGCCGGGCGGCCGACCGACCGGGCCGCACTCTCGGTACCATGAAGATTCATCCCCTCTCGGTTGCACGACCGACGGGTGCGACCGATGGCGCGACCGCCCGAAGAGGGGGAGGCCCTTGCGCCCCCGAGGAGTGTCCTTGCCCGACGAGGTTGTGCCCACCGCGGAGGCCACCGCGCCCGAGAGCCGTCCCGCGCCCTCCGGCGCCGGCCCGGCGCGTCCCGCCCCGCCGCCCGGCCACCGGCCCTCCTCCGGCGGCGGCATGCGCGCCCGCCTCGCACGGCTCGGCGGCCAGCGCAGCAGCGCGGTCAACCCCGTCCTGGAGCCGCTGTTCCGCACCATCCGGGCGAACGACCCGAAGGCCGACCCGGTCCTGCTCAAGGAGATCGAGAAGGCCTACGCCGTCGCCGAGAAGTGGCACCGCGGCCAGAAGCGCAAGAGCGGCGACCCGTACATCACCCACCCGCTCGCGGTGGCGACCATCCTCGCCGAGCTCGGCATGGACGCCCCCACCCTGATGGCGGGCCTGCTGCACGACACCGTCGAGGACACCGACTACGGCCTGGAGACGCTCCGGCAGGACTTCGGCGACTCCGTCGCACTGCTGGTCGACGGCGTCACCAAGCTGGACCGGGTCAAGTTCGGCGAGGCCGCGCAGGCCGAGACCGTGCGCAAGATGGTCGTCGCGATGGCCAAGGACCCGCGCGTCCTGGTGATCAAGCTCGCCGACCGCCTGCACAACATGCGCACCATGCGCTACCTCAAGCGGGAGAAGCAGGAGAAGAAGGCCCGCGAGACGCTGGAGATCTACGCCCCGCTGGCGCACCGGCTGGGCATGAACACCATCAAGTGGGAGCTGGAGGACCTCGCCTTCGCGATCCTCTACCCCAAGATGTACGACGAGATCGTGCGCCTGGTGGCCGAGCGCGCGCCCAAGCGGGACGAGTACCTGGCCACCGTGATCGACCAGGTGCAGGGCGACCTGCGCGGCGCCCGGATCCAGGCCCAGGTCACCGGCCGGCCGAAGCACTACTACTCGGTCTACCAGAAGATGATCGTGCGGGGCCGCGACTTCGCCGAGATCTACGACCTGGTGGGCATCCGGGTCCTGGTCGACACCGTCCGCGACTGCTACGCGGCGCTGGGCACCATCCACGCGCGGTGGAACCCGGTGCCGGGGCGGTTCAAGGACTACATCGCGATGCCCAAGTTCAACATGTACCAGTCGCTGCACACGACGGTCATCGGGCCCGGCGGCAAGCCGGTCGAGCTGCAGATCCGCACCTTCGACATGCACCGCCGCGCCGAGTACGGCATCGCCGCGCACTGGAAGTACAAGCAGCGCGCGGTGGCCGGCGCCTCCAAGGTCCGCACCGACACCCCCGCGCACGCCCGCAAGCACGACAAGGCCGACGCCGTCAACGAGATGGCCTGGCTGCGGCAACTGCTGGACTGGCAGAAGGAGACCGAGGACCCGAGCGAGTTCCTGGAGTCGCTGCGCTTCGACCTCTCCAGCAACGAGGTCTTCGTCTTCACCCCCAAGGGCGACGTGATAGCGCTGCCCGCCAAGGCCACCCCGGTGGACTTCGCCTTCGCCGTGCACACCGAGGTCGGCTACCGCTGCATCGGCGCCCGGGTGAACGGCCGCCTGGTGCCGCTGGAGTCCGAGCTGGAGAACGGCGACACCGTCGAGGTCTTCACCTCCAAGGCGGAGAACGCCGGCCCCTCCCGGGACTGGCTCACCTTCGTCAAGTCGCCGCGCGCCCGCAACAAGATCCGTGCCTGGTTCTCCAAGGAACGCCGTGAGGAGGCCATCGAGCACGGCAAGGAGGCCATCGCCCGGGCCATGCGCAAGCAGGGCCTGCCGATCCAGCGCATCCTCACCGGCGACTCCCTGGTCACCCTGGCGCACGAGATGCGGTACCCCGACATCTCCTCGCTCTACGCCGCGATCGGCGAGGGCCACGTCGCCGCGCAGTCCATCGTGCAGAAGCTGGTGCAGGCGCTCGGCGGCGAGGAGGGCGCGACCGAGGACCTCGCCGAGACGGCCACCCCGACGCACCAGAGCCGCTCGCTGCGGCGCCGCGCCAAGGGCGACCCGGGTGTGATCGTCAAGGGCACCGAGGACGTCTGGGTCAAGCTGGCCCGCTGCTGCACCCCGGTGCCGGGCGACCCGATCGTCGGCTTCGTGACCCGCGGCAACGGCGTCTCGATCCACCGCTCGGACTGCGTGAACGTCGAGGCGCTCTCGCAGCAGCCCGAGCGGATGATCGAGGTCGAGTGGGCGGCCACCCAGTCCTCGGTCTTCCTGGTGGCCATCCAGGTCGAGGCGCTGGACCGCTCGCGACTGCTCTCGGACGTCACCCGGGTGCTCTCCGACCAGCACGTCAACATCCTGTCGGCGGCGGTGCAGACCTCCCGGGACCGGGTGGCGATGAGCCGCTTCACCTTCGAGATGGGCGACCCCAAGCACCTCGGCCACGTCCTGAAGGCCGTCCGCGGCGTCGAGGGCGTCTACGACGTGTACCGGGTGACTTCGGCGAAGAAGTAGCCAGTACTTGAGGGGCGCGTGGGGGCACCTCCCAGGCTTCGGCCGGGAGG
>NZ_JBEYFP010000692.1:0-3078 GCF_040634455.1 Kitasatospora sp. NPDC007106 | reverse complement strand
GGCTGTCCCTGGCGCGGATCGGTGAGCGAACGACCGGCGGGGTGGGACCCCCGGGTACAACTGGTCGACAGCTTGAAGCTGTCGTAAGGGCTGGAGCTCGGGCTGGACATCCGCATCGGTGAACGCCTCTCACCCTCTTGAGGCCACATGCTCACGAATCGGACATCCCTCGACAACGCCGAAGCCCTGGGGCGCCACCAGATCCGCGCCGACGACCTGCACGTTCGGCTCGGCCCGGGTGGCGAAGCCTCCGAGGGAGGCGCGCAGTCGGATCGTGCCACTGGTTCGGAACTGCGGTCCGGCGAGGACCAGCTCCGCGACCGCGTGCAAGGCGCGGCGGGTGCGTACAAGCGATTCGCTGTCCATGACGGCATGCTCTCCCACAGTGGCGCCCGGCTCCCGTACCCGGCGCGCTCACACGCCGAATCACACCGAACGCCCCGGAGCGGCAGACCTCGATCTCCACGATGCGGCTCGCGCGTTAGCAGGGTTGTCCGGGCCGTTGCCGCGTACGTCGCTGAAACTTACGAAGGGCAAGACCTGTCCACTGGGTCGAACACCCGAGGAGCCGGTCCAGGCGACCGTCAGCGCTGTCGGGCGGTGCTGCATCCGCGACGTGACGGCGGGTATGCGATCGAGGCGATCGCCACCCGTTCGCATCCTCACGCCGCGTGTCCGACCGGACCCGGCACCGAGTGGACCTCGGCGATGAGCACGGCCACGTCGTCATCGTCATCATCGTCGTCTGCCCGCCGCAGGGCGGTCAGCAGACGGTCGCAGGTTGCTTCCAGCGACAGCCTGGGCCCGCGGAGCAGGCTCATGAGGGCATCAAGGCGCGTGTCGATGGCCTGGTCACGGGTCTCCACCAGGCCATCGGTGTACAGGAGCAGCCGGTCTCCGGGAGCCAGCTCCACGCAGGCGGACTCGAACGGGACGCCTCCGACTCCCAGCGGCGCGCCCGGGGGCAGCTCCAGCAGCACCGGGGCCCGACCGGGGCGGTCCAGTACGGGGGGCGGATGGCCTGCCAGCGCGATGCGGCACCGCCTGCCGTGCGGGTCGTAGACGGCATAGACGCAGGTGGCGGTGGTCTCGTCGAGTTCGGCGGTGACACGGTCGAGGTGATGCAGCACCTGAGCGGGGCCGAGGTCGAGATCGGCCAGGGTGCGGGTGGCGGTGCGAAGCTGGCCCATCCTGGCGGCGGCGTTGATGTCATGGCCCATCACGTCGCCGACGACCAAAGCGGTTTTGTCGCCGGCCAGCGTGATGGCGTCGAACCAGTCACCGCCGGCCAGCGCGGCGCGTCCCGCGGGCTGGTACCGGAAGGCGATCTGGAGACCGACGGGCCGCGTGGGCACGTGCGGCAGCAGGTGGCGCTGCAGGGTCAGGGCCGTGTTGCGTTGGCTCTGGTACCAGCGGGCGTTGTCGATGCACACGGCGGCGCGGGCGGCAAGCTCCTCGGCCAGCACGACGTCGTCCTCGCCGAACGGCAGCGGATCGCGCACGCGCTTGAGGTCCAGGGCGCCGACCACCTCGCCGCGGGCGATCAGCGGCACCGCCAGGTAGGAGCGCAGGCCTGCTCCAGCCAGCACGGCCGCTGCCTCGCCGTCTCGGGCGATGCCAGGCAGGTCCTCGCCCGTCACGTGGGCCACGAGCACTGGACGGCCGGTGGTCACGCACCGGGTGACCAGGCGGTCGGCGTCGTACTTGGCGATCTCTCCGACCGGGTCGGCGGCGCGCAAGGCGTCGGAGGGGTAGGCCGCCGCAACGGCCAGGGCCCTCAGGGTCACCGGCCCCGCGACCGGCCCGTGCGTGGGCGGGCGCCCGCTCAGGACCGAGTCGAGAACGTCGACCGCGGCGACGTCGGCGAGATCGGGGATGACGAAGTCGGCCAGTTCCTGGGCGGTCCGGCCGAGGTCGAGGGTGGTGCCGATCCTCATGGACGCCTGGGCGACCAGTGCCAGTCTCCGTCGGGCGCGGGCAGCCTCGGCGGCCGCGCGGTGCTGCTCGGTGACGTCCACCACCGAGACGGCCAGGCCGATCACCCGCCCGGCTGAGTCCTCCAGCCGGAAGTACGACGCTCGCCAGGCGTGGTCGCTGTCCGGATCGGCACGCGTGCGGCCGACCATGAACTGATCCACCAGCGGCTTCCCGTTCGCCAGTACCTGGCGCATCGCGGACTCCACGACCCCGGCGTCGAGGAACGGCAGCGCGTCGCGGACTTCGCGACCGAGGTGCTGCTCGGCCGGCAGGCCGTTGATGCGCTCCAGTGTCGGGTTGACCAGGACGTACCTCAGGTCGGTGTCCAGCACCGCCAGCCCGATCGGGGACTGGGCCACCAGCCGCGCCGACAGGGCCAGATCGCGCTCGACCCTGCGTAGCGTGGCCTCGTCGGTGGCGATCCCCAAGGCATAGAGGCGGCCGCGCTCGTCCTGCAACCGCATGTTGCGGAACTCCACCAGCAGGGTGCTGCCGTCCTTGTGCCGCACCGGGAACACCCCCGCCCAGCGCCCGCCGCCACTCATCACCTCGGCGAACAGCCCGAGGATCACACCCCGGTTCTCTTCGGCGACCAGTAGCTCGGCCGCGTACCGGCCAAGCGCCTCCTCGGCGCTCCAGCCGAAGAGATCCTGAGCCTGCGGACTCCACAGGACGACCCGCCCGTCCGCGTCCAACACCGCTGCGGCCACACCCAGCAGGTCCAGCAGGCCACCGGGCTCGGACGCGGCGGCCCGCACCGTGCCGACCAGGGGCCGGCCCACATCGGAGGCGCTCATTCCCGGCCTTCCTTCCGCCCGCCACCGGTACTGGCGGCCTCGTCCGATCCGGTCCCGTCGCTCGACCTCGCCTTCCGTCCCGGTGCCCTTCATCGTCTCTCCGCGCAGGCCCGCTGGACAGCTCAGGCGGCCTCGCCCACCGGCGGGTGCTCGACTTCCCTCATCAGTGACGGGCGTGATCTCGGCTTGTCCCGCAGCCGCTTGCGGACACCGCCCGCTACGTTCCGTCCCCGTCGGCGACCGGACAACGGCAGCCAGCCGGAGCGCCGGGCACGGCCCCACGGGCGTAGGGAGCTCACCATGT
>NZ_JBEYFP010000691.1:0-3080 GCF_040634455.1 Kitasatospora sp. NPDC007106 | reverse complement strand
CTTGGACCGGGTGCCGTTCCGCGAGTTCCCGGACCCGGCGCCAGCCGGGTGGTGCTTCTCGTAGCCAAGGTGGTCGGTGATCTCGCCCTCCAGCGCGGCCTCCAGGACCCGCTTGGTCAGCTGCTGCAGCAGCCCGCCCTCACCGGTCAGCTTGATGCCGCCGAGGCGGGCACGGTCGACCAACTGCCCGATCAACTGCTCGTCCAGCACATCCAGCGAAAGCTCGACCGGCTGGACCTCTTCAACCGCCTCGGCGGAGACGATCACGTCGCTCATCAGGTGTTCTCTCAAGATCGGGAGTTACACCGAAGACCGTACAGACCCACCGGTCCCGGTCTCGCGGTAGGAAGTGGGCAGGCAGGATGCCGGCTGTCGTTGTGGATCAGGGCCGCGCGCCCATACCCGCAGTGGGCCCGAACTCATGCTCTGGGTATGCCTTCTGGGCTGGTTCCGTCAAGAGCGGTACCCTGCCGTGGATGGCCTGTGCCGTCGTCGATGCGGGGGGGGGGGGGCGCACATGTCGAACACCGTTTTCCTGATCCTCTCCATCAGCCCGCTCGCCCTGATCCTGGTGATCATCGCCGCGCAACGGGCGAACGCGGTCGACGATGCCTACACCGGGGAGGTCACCGAGCGGTGGGTGAGCAGTTCGACCGGTACCTACGGCACGACAACCCGCTGCATGATGCGGATCCGCACCGACCAGGGGCGTGAGCTCGCCGTACAGGTAGACGGCCGGACATACCAGGCACTGGACATCGGCGACCGGGTCGTCAAGGCCCCGGGCACGCGCTGGCCAGTGCGATCGGAGTAACGGCGTCCTCAAGCGGCGCCGCCCGCCCACCCGGTCCTGGATTTCACGGTTACAGGGCCCATAGCCGTACATCGCCGCCTGGCGCCGGCAATGGTGGCTGGGCCGATCCACAGGACTCGGGTCCACTGCTGGTCTCAGTACAGCCAGCAGAACCCGTCGACCCAGCGGTTGCCGTCGTCGGTCGACGGCGGGTCGGGCAGCCCTCCGCGCGCGAACTCGGTGATGCCGGGGATCACCATGTGCGGCACCGCCGGATCGGTCAGCACAACGTCACCGTCCCCGTGGTACATCGCCGCCAGGCAGACTCCTGGGAGGCTGAAGTGTCTCCTCAACGTCGGACATGACCGTCCCGACGGCGCGCAGCCCGTTGATCGGAGTCCACTCGTGCTCCAGGATCGAGTAGGTGATCGAGTCGCGCCACGCACCATGGCTGAAGACGTGGTCGCGGATGCGGCCGTCCTCGGCCATACCGGCCCGGAGGAGCGTTCGCGCGGATGCCTCGTTGAGCGGTGAGCGGGCGGCCCAGATGCGGTGCAGGCCGAGGGCGTTGACGCCGAGCTCGCAGAGGAGGTGCACGGTCTCGGTGCCGAGGCCCTTGCCCCACTCCGCCTGGTGGAGGGCAAAGCCGATGGTGGCGGCCTGTTGGGGTTCGGTGGCCAGGCGGGCGTACCCGATCAGCCGGTGCTCGCCGAGGTGGGTGACAGCGAGGCCTTACTCAGTTCTCGGGCTGTCCTTCGCCAAGTTCATCGAGCGGTCGACGATCGCCTGGACCTGGTCTCGGGTGCGGGGCTCGAAGCTGAGGTACCGGGTGGCCTCGGGGTCGCCGCAGATGGCCAGGAATACGGCGGTGTCCTCGTGTTCGATCTCGCGCAGTGCCAGACGGGGGCCGGTCGGGAGGACTGGGGTCATGGCCGCGGAGCCTATCTGCGCGGTCACCGGATGAGGACCGAAATGGGGGTGGCCGTGAACGCATCGGAACCACCCCTCGTGCTGGCGCCGTCGTCGGATCCGGCTACAAGCACACAGCAGCCACCCGCAGCGCGTCGGCGCTCGGAACATGCCGGTAGGCCGTCACGAAGCAGGGGGCACAGATCCGCAGGTGGCGCCTTCCGGCAGGATGGGGAGGGGCCAGGCGGCATCCGGCGTCCAGACGGGCCACGGCTCGGCGAACGGCCCCGCCCTGTCCTGCAGAAGGCCGAGTGCCCGTTCGCGGGCCTGCTCGACCATCCGGTGGTCGGCGTCCGTGACGAACCCGAGCCGGCGCCCCTGCTCGTACTCGTCCTGGTCCTTCCACCACCATCCGGACAGGTCCGGCTCGACCACCAGGTCCACGAGCAGATCCAGCGTGTCGATCCCGGCACCGCTCCGGACCACCGGCCGCTCGAAGTTCACATACAGGCGCAACGGCCGGGCCGTCACCGGGTCCTGGAAGTAATGAAGGGAGAAGCACTCCCCCGGCTCGAAGCGCGCCCGCACGACAGTGTGCTGCCAGGTCCAGGGGCCGAGCTCCCACGTACCGGCCGCAAGATCGTGCAGGCCGTTCTTGCGTGCGGTGTCGTCGCCGGTGCGCAGCGCGGTGGTCCAGGCGGTGGGGGCGAGTGAGCGGATGCCGGGCCAGTAGGCGAGGTGCAGCACGGTTCCGGTGTCGGTGATCGCCCGGTAGGGCTGGGCCGACCACACCTTGCCGTGGTGGATGTCGCGGCGGACCACCGTAGCGCCGGGCGGAAACCGGGCACCCAGGCCAGGCCCTGCGGGAACAGTCATGGCCGTCTCCAGGTTCCGCACGCAGGTTCGTGCCAGGTGGTCCGAATTATCATGCCGCCCTGGGAGACCCGTTCGCTCGACCAGGTCCGCCAGCACCCGTCGCCGCTGTCCGGTGCCGAAGTCGGCGGCCGCTCGGTGTAAACCGAAGCGACAGGAGCAGGCTCGGAGGGCGCGGCCATGCGGCGGCGACGGTGGCGGTGCCGCCTGATCGAGGGTGTCGTCATGCCGCAGGCTCTGCCCATCCCTGACACCGGTCGAACCCAACCATCACCCGAACGAAGCAGCCCAGGGTCGCCGCTCACCAATACCGGCCAGCCCTGTAGGCAACCGGCCTGGCACGCCATCAACACCCGCGGCCCACTGCACATATCCGCCCGCGGGCGATGACCCTGTACTGGTTCATGGCGATGCACTTGGACCTCAAGCGCGGGGACCGGTACGTACGGCCGTCGAAGGCGGGTTCGATCCAACCGTCGCGTGCTGGCCCCGGAGACCGTCGAGG
>NZ_JBEYFP010000690.1:0-3092 GCF_040634455.1 Kitasatospora sp. NPDC007106 | reverse complement strand
ACATTCCGAACCCGGAAGCTAAGCCTCGTAGCGCCGATGGTACTGCAGGGGGGACCCTGTGGGAGAGTAGGACGCCGCCGAACAATTCTTCTGAGAAGCCCCGCCCGGGGACACCGGGCGGGGCTTCTCGCATTTTCGGATCAGATTCGCGCGACCAGGGCGTACCGCTCGTCGGAGACCGGCCCGCCCCAGAGGGTCGCCTCCTGGCTGAGCGGCGTCACCGCCAGTTCGGTGACGTGCGGGCGTAGTGCGTCGGTGAGGTCCCGGGCGCGGACGCCGCCGGCCCAGGGCAGCGGGTGGGCTCCGGGTTCGTACGGGGAGGCGGTGTCGCCCGCCTCGCGCCAGCGGCCCTCGACGAGTACCAGGGTGCCGCCCGGGCGGAGCAGGGTCACCCAGTGCCGCAGGGTGGCCGGCGGGTCGGCGAGGGTCCATGCCAGGTGGCGGCAGAGCAGGGCGTCGTAGCCGCCGGAGCGGGCGGGCGGGGTGTCGGCGTTGCCGATGTGGAAGGCGGCCTCCAGGCCCGTGGCGGCCAGTTTGGCGCGGGCCCGGGCGATCATGCCGGGGGCGAGGTCGATGCCGGTGACGTGGTGGCCCTGGTGGGCGAGCAGGAGGGAGAGCGAGCCGGTGCCGCAGCCGAGGTCGAGGACGTGGGCCGGCGGGTCGGGGAGCCATCCGTGCAGGCGGGAGGCCCAGGTGGCACGGACGGCGGGGTCGTGCAGGCCGTGGTCGGGCTCGTCGTCGAAGGTGTCGGCTGCTGCGTCCCAGTAGGCCGCGATCGGGGCGTGGGGGTCGGTCATCGGTCGAGTCTGCCAGGGGGGTACGACAGTCGCGGCCGACGGATCCGGGTGCCGCGCGGCGTCTACTCCTGTGGTGGCAGGGCGAGTTTGAAGCCGAGGTGGGAGGCGGTGAAGCCGAGGCGTTCGTAGAAGCGGTGGGCGTCGGTGCGGGTGGCGTCGGAGGTGAGTTGGACGAGGGAGGCGCCGAGTTCGCGGGACCGTTCGATGGCCCATTCGATCAGGGCGGTGCCGAGGCCGCTGCCGCGTTCCCCGGAGTGGATCCGGACGCCTTCGACGATCGTCCGGGTGGCTCCGCGGCGGGAGAGGCCGGGGACGACGGTGAGCTGCAGCGTGCCGACGGTGCGGCCGTCGCGCTCGGCGACGACGAGGTGCTGGTGGGGGTCGGCGGCGATCCGGACGAATGCGGCGCGGTACGGCGTGAGGTCGTCGGGGGACTCGCGGCCGGCGCCGAGCGGGTCGTCGGCCAGCATGGCGACGACGGCGGGCAGGTCGTCCTCGGTCGCGGGCCGGATGACGAGGTCGCTCATGGACCGACCCTACGCCGGTCCGACGGGGCGTCACCCGGCGGGGTGGTGCGGGGTCGCGCGGACGGCCGGGAAACGCCCCGGGAGCGGTGTTCTCCCCGGTGGCGGGCCCGGCTGTCCGCAGCGGGAGGTACCGTGCGTGGCACAACGGTCGCCGGCGTCGGGCGTGAGCAGTACTGGGAGGGCCTCGTGACCACGGAGCAGCAGCGCACGGGGCAGCCCGGCGCCGCGGGGCAGGGCGCGGCGCAGCAGGGTGCCCCGCGGCAGCTCGCCCAGGTCGAGGGCGTGCTGGAGCGGATCACGTACGCGAACGAGGAGACCGGCTACACGGTGGCCAGGGTGGACACCGGGCGCGGCGGGAACGACCTGCTGACGGTGGTGGGGGCGCTGCTGGGGGCGCAGCCGGGCGAGTCGCTGCGGATGTTCGGGCGGTGGGGGTCGCATCCGCAGTACGGGCGGCAGTTCACGGTGGAGAACTACACGACGGTGCTTCCGGCGACGGTGCAGGGCATCCGGCGGTACCTGGGGTCCGGGTTGATCAAGGGGATCGGGCCGCGGTTCGCGGAGCGGATCGTGGACGCCTTCGGGGTGGACACGCTGGAGGTCATCGAGAACGAGCCGGGCCGGCTGATCGAGGTGCCGGGGCTGGGCCCGAAGCGGACGAAGATGATCGCGGCGGCGTGGGAGGAGCAGAAGGCCATCAAGGAGGTGATGGTCTTCCTGCAGGGTGTCGGGGTGTCGACGTCGCTGGCGGTGCGGATCTTCAAGAAGTACGGCGACTCCTCGATCGGGGTGGTGAAGAACGAGCCGTACCGGCTGGCGGCGGACGTGTGGGGGATCGGCTTCCTGACGGCGGACCGGATCGCGCAGGCGGTGGGGATCCCGCACGACTCTCCGGAGCGGGTGAAGGCGGGGCTGCAGTACGCGCTGTCGCAGAGCAGCGACCAGGGGCACTGCTACCTGCCGGAGGAGCGGCTGATCGCGGACGGGGTGAAGCTGCTGCAGGTGGACGTGGGGTTGGTGATCGACTGCCTGTCCGAGCTGGTGGCGGAGGAGGGCGTCGTCCGGGAGCGGGTGCCGGGGGAGGGCGGGGAGCCGATCACGGCGGTGTACCTGGTGCCGTTCCACCGGGCGGAGGTGTCGCTGTCGAACCAGTTGCTGCGGCTGCTGAACGCGGAGGGCGACCGGCTGCCGGGCTTCGCGGGGGTGGACTGGGAGGCGGCGCTGGGCTGGTTGGCGCGTCGGACGGGGGCCGAACTGGCGCCGGAGCAGCGGGAGTCGGTGAAGTTGGCGCTGACCCGGAAGGTGGCGGTGCTGACCGGTGGTCCGGGCTGCGGGAAGTCGTTCACGGTGCGGTCGGTGGTGGAGCTGGCGCTGGCGAAGCGGGCGAAGGTGGTGCTGGCGGCGCCGACCGGACGGGCGGCGAAGCGGTTGGCGGAGCTGACGGGGGCGGAGGCGTCGACGGTGCACCGGCTGCTGGAGCTGCGGCCGGGCGGGGAGGCGGCGTACGACCGGGACCGGCCGCTGGACGCGGACCTGGTGGTGGTCGACGAGGCGTCGATGCTGGACCTGATCCTGGCGAACAAGCTGGTGAAGGCGGTGGCGCCGGGGGCGCACCTGCTGTTCGTGGGGGACGTGGACCAGTTGCCGTCGGTGGGTGCCGGCGAGGTGCTGCGGGACATGCTGTCGGAGGGCAGCCCGATCCCGTCGGTGCGGTTGACACGGATCTTCCGGCAGGCGCAGCAGTCGGGGGTGGTGACGAACGCGCACC
>NZ_JBEYFP010000689.1:0-3101 GCF_040634455.1 Kitasatospora sp. NPDC007106 | reverse complement strand
CGGCCGGGACCCGCTGACCGCGCCGGCCGACTACCCCGTCACCGCCGCGGTCGACGCCGTGACCGCCCCCGATCCGGTGGTCACCAGCATGTGGACCGGCGACGTGATGCTCGGCCGCCGGGTCGGCGCCGGGATGGCGGCCGCCGGCGACTGGGAACTCCCGTTCTCGCAGACCGCGGACCGGCTGGCCGCCGCCGGGCTGACCGTGGGGAACCTGGAGTGCACCCTCTCCAAGGAGGGCCGGGCCACGCACGGCGGCGACTCCTTCGGCGCCGATCCGAGGGCGCTCGCCGGTCCCCGCCGGGCCGGCTACGACATCCTCACCCTCGGCAACAACCACATGGGCGACTACGGGCCCGACGCCCTGGTGCGGACGGTGGCGATCGCCCGCGGCGAGGGCTTCGCCACCACCGGCGCCGGTGCGGACATCGCCGCCGCCCGCGAGCCGGCCCTGGCGACGGCAGGCGGGCTGCGCTTCGCCGTGCTCGCGTTCTGCGCCGTCGGCGAGTCCCCGGAGGCGGGCCCGGCCACGCCGGGTGTGGTGTGGCAGCGGATGCCGCCGATCACCGGCCCGCTCGCCGAGGGCGACCTCGCGGCGCTGGAGGCGTCCGTGCGCGCCGCCCGCCCGACCGCCGACGTGCTGGTGGTCGTCCCGCACTGGGGCCGCGAGTACTCGCACCGCCCGGTCGCCGAGCAGTACACCGTCGGCCACCGGCTGATCGACGCCGGGGCCGACGCGGTGGTCGGCATGCACCAGCACTGGGTGCAGCCCATCGAGATCTACCGCGGCCGCCCGATCGTGCACGGCCTGGGCAACTTCGTCTTCGACATGACCTTCTCCGAACAGGTCCAGCAGGCCGTGGTCGTCGAACTCGTCCACTGGGGGCGGATCCTGAAGAGCGTCCGGGCCGTGCCGGTGCGGATCGGCACGGGCGGCGTGCCGCACTTCCTCGACCCGACCGGCGCCGAGGGCCGTGGCATCCTCGGCACCGTCTGGAGCTGACGGATCGTCACATGCCGGACCGGGTGGGAGAAACAGTCACCGTCCGGCGCCGTGTGCCCCTAGCATCGGCTGACCGATCGGTTCGGCGGACAGGGGGCGGCCTTGGAGACTGCGGCGGACACGGCACGGATCGTCAACGCGCTCGCGGAGCGTTGGGCGACCGAACTCGGCGGCACCGGGAGCGGCGGCACGGTCCTCACGGCCGTCGGCGTCTGGCCGCTGCTCGGCTTCCTGGCCGCCGGGGCGGACGGCACCGCCCGCAAGGAACTGGAGGAGGCGCTCGGTCTGTCCGCCGAGGAGGCGGCCCGGCGCGGACGGGAGCTCCTCGCCCTGCTGCGCGACGTGCCCGGTGCCGGTGCCGCCGTCGGTCTGTGGACCGCGGGCGGCGTCCGACCGGATCCGGGCTGGCTGGCCGAGGTCGGACGGCACACCCGCGGCACCCTCAAGGGCGTGCCCGCGCTCGACCGGCTCGTCCTCGACCGGTGGGCCCGGAAGCACACCGGCGGCCTCGTCCGGTCCATGCCCCTGGAGGTCGGCCGCGACCTGCTGCTGGTGCTGGCCAGCGCCGTGGCCGTCCGCACCCGCTGGCGGCACGCCTTCCAGGAGACCTGGCAGCACGCCGACTCCGGTCCGTGGGCCGGCCGCGGGATCGCCGCACTGCGGCTCGACAGCACCGAGCTGCTCGACCACCTCGCCGTCGCCGAGACCGCCGCCGGGCCGGTCACCGAAGTACGCCTGCCCGGCACCGCCGACACCGACGTCCACCTGCTGCTCGGCACCGAGGACGCCCCGCTCGGCCGGGTCCTCGCGGCGGGGTTGGCGCTGCTGGACGGCTGCGCCCGGCGCATCCCGGCGGCCGAGCCGCCGACCGGCGGGCCGTGGCCGGGCCTGACGACCGACACCCGGGACAGCGCCACCCCCGGGGACCGGCTGGACCTGACGACCGCGGCCTTCACCGTCGACACCACGCACGACCTGCTCGAACGGGCGGAGCTGTTCGGTCTGCGCACGGCCAGCGAACGGGACTCCTTCCCGGGGATCTGCCGCACCCCACCGCTGCAGGTCTCCCAGGCCAGGCAGCAGGCCACCGCCGTCTTCGGCGCCCGCGGCTTCGAAGCCGCCGCCGTCACCGCCGTCGGCATGACCCGCGGCATGGCCGCACGCCCGTCCGTGCTGCACCGGGTCACCGTCGCCCGGGTCCGGATCGACCGGCCGTTCGCCTTCCTCGCCGTGCACCGGCCGAGCGGCCTGGCCCTGGCCGGCGGCTGGATCACCGAACCGGCGGGCGCACACCCGTCACCGTGAGGCTCTAACCTGCCGGACATGGCTGATCAGGTGTGGGCGGGCGTCCGGGAGCGGGTCGAGGCACTGGGCGGAACGGGCGGCGTCTTCGGCGCGGCCGCGCACGGGTTCCGCCTCGACCCGGTCCTCGCGCCGGCCGAGGTCGAGGCCCTGGAAGCACAGCTCGGGACGGCGCTGCCCGAGGAGTACCGCAGCTTCCTGCTGCAGGTCGGCGCAGGCGGCGCCGGCCCCTGCCACGGGGTGTACCCGGTCCACCGCACCGAGGGACGGTGGGCCTGGTCCGGCGACGGCGCCGACCTCGCCGACCTCGACCGGACCGCCGAGCCCTTCCCCGCCGCGGGCCCCGACCCGGAGGCGCTCGCAGGGCTGGTCGCGCAGCGCCCGGACGAGGAGTCCTTCGAGGACGAGGACGAGGACGAGTACGACACCGCCATGGAGGAATGGGACGACCGCATGGGCGACCTGCTGTGGGCCGCGGACCGCACGGTCGGCGCGATCGTCCTGTGCCACCTGGGCTGCGGCCAGCGCGAGTGGCTGATCGTCAGCGGCCCCGAGCACGGCCGGATCTGGTCCGACAACCGCATCGACGACCTCGACCTCGCCCCGCTGCTGGACCCGGAGGGCCGGCCCGTCACCTTCGCCCGCTGGTACCTCGACTGGCTCGACGAGGCCGAGCAGTACGTGCGTCAGCAGGCAGGCTGAGCCCGGACTCCCGTGAGCGCGCCGCCCGGTGCGCAACACCCCGCGCCCGCCGTCCGGAGGACCCGGCCGGCCGCCCCGGCGCGGCGGCGCCGCC
>NZ_JBEYFP010000688.1:0-3101 GCF_040634455.1 Kitasatospora sp. NPDC007106 | reverse complement strand
AGGTCATCGCGGCACCTGGCCTCCCGCCCACAGCCCGCCCGGCGCTGACCGCACTCACCACCGCCCTCGCCGCACCCGACCCGGCCGACCTGATAGCGCCCCTCACCGACATGCGGCCCCACCTCGGCGCCGCCCACCCCGACCTCACCGACCGCCTCGACACCCTCGCCCACCGCACCGACCGCCTCCGCCATGACAGCGACCAACGACGCACCTGAAACCACCACCGAAGCCCGCTGGCAGCACATCGAAGACCGGCTCGCCGCCATCGAACGCCGCATCCACGAGCACAGCAGCGCGGCCATCGCCACCATCGACACCTGCCTGGCCAGACTCGACGCCCTCCGCCACGACCTCGCCCACCGGCCCTGGCCCCCGCAGGCCTCCCCCACGCCCGCGGACCCTCCGACCTCCCCGCCGCAGCAACCGGTCGGCAGCCACCAAGCCGCCGTACCGGCATGACGGGAGAGACCGCACCACCGGTCAGCGGGACAACACCGTACGGATGAGACCGTCGTCAGCTGGGCCGCCTGCCTCCTCGCCGACCCCGCACTCGCCGCCCGCACCCACCAGGCCCTCACAGCCACCGACCACACCGGGATCGCCGGCGACCCTCGGCGCCCGATCCTCCCCTCCCAACGCGACACCGACGCCACACCCCTGCTGCGCCACCCCGACCCTCTCGAGCCCGTTGCCGCCCTCCACCGCCCTCAGCTCCTCGCGCTGCTCACCTCCGAAGCGAGCCCGGTGTCCTGACCATGCCACTTGCCTCGGCGAAGCTGCGGACAAGCCGCGCCCGACATCCGGAACGACTGCCGGCCGGGTCGGGCCCCACCCTCCCGATTGGCCACGGGCTTGAGCGGCGCGCCCGTGACGATGTCGCCGATCGCCCGGACGCCGTCGGCACTGGTGCGCAGGTGTTCGTCCAGCGTGTCGGCCAGGACGGCCGTGCCGTCGTCCAGGACAACGCGAAGACCACCCGGATTGCGTTCCAGCCGGGTCGGCTCGGAAGACGCGTCGTTGAACGTCCGACCAGCGCACCCGGTGAAGGGCTGCGTCCACGTCGTGCCGTCCGGCGTCGCGGACGGCATCGGCGACATCCGCCGTCGCGGCAGGCATCTTGCCGGGGATGCAGCCGGCGTTCAGGCACGTGCCGCCGAACGGGCCCTGTGAGACCACCGCGGCATCGAGATGCGCGAAGCGGTCGTCGATCAGCGCGTTTCCCGTACCCCCACCGATGGCGACAAGATCGTGGCGACGCATGCTCGGAGCGTATCCGCCATCGGAACGATCACGCCCGCGGCCACGCGACGGCTTCGGGCCACAGGCCGGCGCTGCTCTCCTTACCCGCCGCGCGTCGAGGACGAACCCGGGTGCCGGTCGGCTGCGATCCGCGAGGTCGAGGCGGTGCGGCCGCAGCCGACGGGGGAAGCCGCCTGGTGGCTGTCGCGTGTGGCGTGCAGGTCTGCATTCCGACGGAGACGGCTCGATGACCACCTCCGACGACGACACCGTCGAGCCCGACGAGGAGACGCGGAAGCGGTCCGCGGAGGAGCGGTCGGTCACAGCTCCCACACCGGCGGACGTCGGGGCCGAAGCGGACGACGAGAGGAACCCGGGCCCCCGGCGGCGGGCACCGAGGCGCCGTGACCGGTGCGGCCCGGTCGGCTGCTGCCCGGCACAACCCGGGCCTCGCCCTCGCGGAACAGATCCTCCGCCTTCCGCGACCGGGCACAGCCTGACCGGCACAGTGCATCGGGGGCCTGCACGGGGCGCCCGCCCGCGCAGGCCGTCCACGCCGGAACCCGGCGTTGCGCAGCGCCTCGTGATTGAACAGCGGTGCTCGGTTTGCCGTGAACGACGACCTGGGGTGCGCTGGGACTGTTGCGCCCGCACCAGGGTGCGGGTCAGGAGGATGCCGTGAGCAGCAAGAAGATCATCACAGTGTTCGGAGCGACCGGACAGCAGGGCGGCGGGTTCGCCCGGGCGGTCCTCGCGGACGAGGCCGGCGGGTTCACCGTCCGAGCCGTCACCCGCCATCCCGACTCCGACGGCGCGCGGGAACTGGAGCGGCTCGGCGCCCAGGTGGTCCGGGCCGACATGGACGAACCCGGCACTCTCGGATCGGCCTTCGAGGGCGCGTACGGCGCCTACCTGGTGACCAACTTCTGGGAGCACATGTCCGCCGAACGGGAACAGGACCAGGCCCGGGCGTTGGCGGACGCCGCCGGGCACGCCGGGGTGCAGCACGCCGTCTGGTCCACGCTGGAGGACACGCGCGAGTGCATCCCGCTCGACGACCCGCGCATGCCGGTCCTGCAGGGTTCGTACAACGTGCCGCACTTCGACGCGAAGGCCGAGGCCGACCGGTACTTCACCGACGCCGGCGTGCCCACCACCTTCCTGCGCACCACGTTCTACTGGGAGAACCTCTACGGCGCCTTCAGCCCCCACCGAGAGGACGACGGCTCGCTCCGGCTCGTCTTCCCGATGGGCAGCAGCCGCCTGTCCGGCATCGCCGTCGACGACATCGGCAAGACGGCGCTCGCCGTCCTGAAGCGCGGCAGCGACCTCATCGGTGCCACCGTCAGCATCGCCGGCGAGCACGTCCCGCTCGCCGACATGGCCACGAAGCTCACCGAGGCCGTCGGCGTGCCGGTGCGGTACGAGCCGCTGAGCCCGGACGAGTTCCGCGCGCTCGGCTTTCCCGGCGCGGACGAGGCCGGAAACATGTTCCAGTACTACGCGGACTGCGAGCAGCGCTTCACCTCGGCCCGCGACCTCGACGCAGTGCGCGAACTCAACCCCGACCTGCAGTCCTTCGCCACCTGGCTCACCGCCCACACCGACCGGCTCCGTGCCGCCTGGACGTGACCGGGCAGTCCACCATCGCCATGCTTTCGGAGCGCGAACACGCACCGCCAACCGGCATCTCAGCCACGAGAACGGCGTCTTCCCGGCACCGGTGGCCCGCCGGCCTCATGGTCACCAAGAATCCATGTCCGGCAAAACCGGCATTCGGGTTCATACTTGTTTTGTGGCGGACGAGCACGAGCCCCGCACGAGCTGGACGTTCCTGACCCAGCACGCCCGGGTGCTGC
>NZ_JBEYFP010000687.1:0-3101 GCF_040634455.1 Kitasatospora sp. NPDC007106 | reverse complement strand
GCAGAAGTCGATGTAGTCGTGGCCGCGCTCCTCGCGGGGGCGGCCCCGCTCGGCGGCGCGGACGGCGGCGTCCAGGGCCGCCGGGCCGGTCTCGGGGAGCCCGGGGCCGGCCTCCAGGAAGAGCGCGGCCTCGCGGGCGGTGTCCTCGGCGTCGTCCGAGGAGTGGACGATGTTGAGCACGGTGTTGATCGAGCCCAGGTCCTTGCGGATGGAGCCGGGCGCCGACCAGGCGGGGTCGCCGCGGCCCTTGAGCTCGGCGAGCCGCCGGTGGACGCCGTCGGCCGGGCGGCCGGGGCCCTCCTGGACGGCGAGGGCGAGCAGCGGGCCGAGGTCGAAGAGCTCCTCGACCGTGCGGCGCAGCCCCGGGTCGCGGGCGACCGGTTCGTTGCGCCGGTGGAACGGGTCGAGCCCCGGGGGCGCGGCGGGCCAGAGCCGGTGGCCGGCGACGGTGAATCCCGCCGCCCGCACCCGGGCCACGACCTGCCCGGCCAGGTGCCGGCGCACGGCGTCGGGCGTGATGACCAGGAGTGCGGTGCGCCGGTAGTCGAATTCGGCCAAGGCCGGCCGTCCTTCCGTGTCGGACCGCGGTCGGGCCGCGGGCCTGGAACTGTTCCGTCTGTACTGTCGCGCATTTATGACACCGCCGGTCATCCCATCTGTCAAATGCCCGTGACGAGGCGTCGCAGCGAATGTGACTGACTACTTGACTCGACTGTCACAAACCTGCGAGTGTGCTCGGCGTACAGGGGGAGCACCGCGCCGCGGACCGTGCACGGACTTCCCGGGAACCCGGACCGGCCGGTCCGGCCACGGCGAAGGAACGGTGACCGCATGGATCCCGCACAGCAGGCGCCCGCGCCGAACGGGATGACCGTCCTCGGCGCGGCCGCAGGCACCGGAAAGACCGGCATCGGCATCGGCATCCTGCGCACCCTGCACACCAGGGGCGTGCCCTGCGAGCCGTTCAAGGCCACCGCCGTGGTCGCGCCCGACGACCCGGCGTACACCGCGGTCGCCCCCTGGCGGCGCGGCGTCCTGCACAACTGCGCCGCCGCCGGGCTCCCCGTGCGGTGGTGGAACAACCCGGTGCTGGTCGACCTCCCGTACCCGGGCGCCCCCGAGGGCGACCTCTGGGTGCGCGGCAGGCTGGTCGGCACCGCGCCGGTGGCCGGCGAGGACAGCCTCGACGCCGCCGCACTGCCCGCCGCACTGCGCCGCCACTGCGAGGAGGCCGTGCAGCAGGGCTACGACAAGGTCCGCACGGGCGGCCGCTGGCTGCTCGTCGAGGGCGCCGCGGGCGCGGGCGAGCTGGAGCCCGCCGACGACCTCGCCAACCAGGTGCTGCCCGCCCGCGCGGGCCTGCCGGTGGTCCTGGTGACCAACCCGCGGCGCTCCGGGCACCTGGCCGCCCTGGCCGGCCTCACCGGCCTGCTCGTCCCCGAACTCCGCGCCCTGCTGCACGGGTTCGTCCTCAACCAGATCGGCGGCACCGCCCGGGTGGCGCCGACGGCCCGCCGGCTCACCGCCGCCACCGGGCTCCCGATGCTCGCCGCGATCGCGGACTCGCCGCTGCCGTCCGGCTACGACGGCTCCGCCGGGATGCTCCGGACGCTCTACGACCGGCGCGCCCGCTACGTCGAGGAGTCCGGCCTGCTGGACCGCATCCCTGTCCCGGCCGCACCCCAGTCCCACCGAGGAGTTGCCCCATGAACCAGGTCTTCCGCCCCGACGAACACATCCTCAACGTCCTCGACGGCGCCCGCCGGACGATGTACGACGACGCCGGGGTGCACCTCGCCGACATCACCGGCGTGGCCGGCGCCGGCGCGGTCCTGCCCGGCGGCCTGCCGATCGGCGTCGACCGGATCACCATGCAGCCCGGCACCGCCTTCCCGCTGCACGTCCACGAGGGTGCCCACCTGCTGTACGTGCTGAACGGCCGCGGAGCCCTGCACATCGACGGCCGGGACTACGTGCTGCGCACCGGCGACTCCATCTACGTCCCCGCCGAGTACCCGCACGGCGTCCAGGGCCCGATCGACGACAACCCGCTGGACTTCCTCGCCTTCGGCGTGCCGCACCACCCCATCGACTCGCACACCCGGATGGTGCTCGTCCGCGACGAGGAACTCCTCGCCGGCGGGGCGCTGGAGGAGGCGGCCGCCCGATGACCGCCACCGCACCCCGCCCGGACGGCCCCGCCCACCTGCCGCTGCGCTGGGCCGGCGGCGAAACCCCCTTCGTCCTGTGGCACTTCGACTTCGACGGGGAGCGCTGGGCCGCCGTCCACACCGGGGACCTGCACGACGGCACCCCGGTGCCGCTGCGCATCGAGTCCGCCTGCCTCTTCGGCCACGTGCTGCGCTCCGCCCAGTGCGACTGCGGCTACCAGCTGGACGAGGCCATGCACACCTTCGCCCGGCAGGGCCGCGGCCTGCTGCTCTACGGCATCGACCAGGACGCGCGCGGCCTCGGCATCGCCGCGCACTTCGCCATCTACGCCATGCGCCAGCAGGAGGGCCTGGACACCGAGGCCGTCTACCGCCGCCTCGACGCCCCCGTCGACGCCCGCTCCTACGAGCCGGTCGCCGCGATCCTGCGCCACCTCGGCGTCGACTCCGTGCGGCTGCTCAGCAACAACCGCCGCCGCGAGACCTTCCTGCAGGAGGCGGGCTTCACCGTCGAGCGGGCCCCGCTGGAGGCCCCGCTGGACGTCCACAACATGAGCACCCTGATGCTGGAGAAGGAGGACCTCGACTACGCCTGGTCCTTCGAGACCCACGCCGACTGGCTCCGGCCGCTGCAGGAGTCCGTCCTGGGCAGCCCCGGGCGCTCCCGCGCGTACGCCGTCGTCCCCGGCAGCGGCACCGCGGCCGGACCGCTCGCCGCCGCCGAGGACGACGGCGAGTGGCGGCTCGCCGAGGCGCTCGCCGCGGCGATGCCCGCCGAACTGCCCGCCGGGCCGCTGGTGGTGTACCTCACCGACCTGCCGCGCACCGACGAGCTCGCCGTCTACGCCGGGCTCGGCGCCGCCGTCGTGGTGGTGCCGTTCGCCGAACTGCCCGAGCCGCTGCGCCGGGCGGCGGCCGCCGCCGGGGTCC
>NZ_JBEYFP010000686.1:0-3106 GCF_040634455.1 Kitasatospora sp. NPDC007106 | reverse complement strand
CCCGCGGCCGCGGCCAGCTGCACCAGCAGACCGCCGACGCCGCCGGCCGCCGCGAGGACCAGCACCCGGTCCCCGGCAGCGACCCGCCCGGCCCGTAGCTGGAGCAGCGCGGTGCGACCGTCCGCGAGCAGCGCGACCGCCTCGTCCAGGGCCAGCCCGTCCGGCACCGCGACCAGGTCGGCCGCGGCCGCGAGCGCCCGCTCCGCATAGCCGCCGGACCCACCGGTGGAGGTCACCACCCGGCGGCCGAGCAGCGCCCCGTCCACCCCCTCGCCGACCTCCGCCACCGTGCCGCCGACCCCGTTGCCGGGCACCAGCGGCGGCACCGCCGCGAACGGCCCACGGCCGCTCGTCCGGAACTGCGTCTCGACGAAGGTGGTGTTGGCGTACGCGACGTCCACCACCACCTGCCCCGGACCCGGCACCGGATCGGGCGCCTCGCCCGCCACCAGCACCTCGGGCCCGCCGAACTCCGTCAACCACACCGCTCGCACGACCGCTCCCCGGCTCGCTCCGACCTCTGCCCCCCAGCCTGCACGTTCAAGCGGACTTCAGGTCAAGGGCCGGAACCGGCACCGACGCGCGACCGCGTCACACCGAGGCCACCGGGCCGGTGTACCGGTCGGTGTAGTGGGCCAGGTACTCGGCGAGCTCCGGCGCGGCCGGCGCCTCCTCGTGCTGCAGCGCCTGCCAGAGCCGGTTCTCCACCCAGAAGCGGTAGGCGAACTCCTCGAAGCCCGGAGCGCAGTGGGCGACCGCCGCGCTCAGGTCCACCGGCCCCTCCGCCTCCTCCCACTCCGGCAGGCAGGCGAAGTCCAACGGCGACCCCACCACGAACGCCTCCCCCGAAGGCCGCAGGTAGAGGTACCAGAACACGCAGTCCTGCTGGTCCCGCAGGAACCGCACCAGCCGCGCGCCCGGCTCGAACGGGCTCGGCAGCGGCTGCGACACGTCCGTCCAACAGCCCGTCACCGACACCTCGTCCAGCACGTCGTGGCAGCGGGCCGAGGTCTGCAGCGCCACGAAGTCGGCGGGCAGCTCACAACCCGTACCGGCCAGCGCCGCCGCCACCCCGTCCAGCAGCGCCACCCGCTCCGGATCCGCCGGCCCCGGCCCGCCCAGCCAGCCGAACCCCCCGTCGAACCGGCCCTCCGCCAACGGCGGCAGGCTCTCGTACGGGTACCACTCGTAGGTGCCGCGGCACGGCCGGTGCACCCCCAGATCGGTGGCGCACCACGCCGGGACGAACTCCACCGGCCGGTCCGGTCCCACGCTGCTGACGGTGCCCACGGCTGCTCCTCCGGACGCGCTCGACTGCTCGCTCCGCATCCTGCCGCCCGGCACTGACAACGGGCCCGGACCGGAGATCAGCCCAGGTGCGCGAGGATGACGGCGGCCTCCGCACGGAGCCGCTCGGCACGGTCGGGACGGCCCGCCCGGTCGTACGCCTCCGCCGCCTCGGCCCGCTCGGCGGCCTCGGCCCGGACGATCCCCACGATCTGCTCCTCCGACAGTTCCCGGCGCGCCACCTCGGCGGCACCCGCACCGATCGGGACCAGCTCGACCGCGAGGTTCCGGTCGGCGCCCTCGGGACGCTCCACCGCCTCGGCGTTGTCCAACGCCGCGAGGGTGGGCCGCAGGGCATCGACGGCCACCTTGTCCCGTGCCTTCATGGCCACCGTGAGGGCCGCCCGCAGGCGGGGTCGCAGGGGCAGGTCCGAACTCGTCATGCCGCGACGCTAACCGGGCCACCACCTCCCCCGCGACCCAATTCACGAGCGACCCCAGGGGCGCGGGGAACTGCGCAACACGGACACGGCTCGTCGTACAGATCAGGGCTTGGCCCGAACTGTTGTGACACCCGCCCCCGGACTGCGCAGTTCTCCCCCGGCTCTCCCCCGGCCTTCGGCAGGGAGGCACCCCCACGCACCCCTGGGGCGTGTCTCTCAGGCGGCGAGGAGGTCGCGGAGGAGGGCCACGGTGTCCGGGTCCAGGTCGCGGCCGGTGCGGCGGCTGAGGGCGTCGAGGCGGTTGACGGCGCGGACGAGTTGGTCGCGGGCGCCTGCGGAGGCGTACGCGTAGAACAGGTCGCGGTGCAGGAGTTCGACGTCCGGGGCGACGGCCAGGGCCCGGAAGATGGCGGCCTCGGCCGTCCGGTGGTCGCCGTACTGGAGGCGCCGGACGGCGAGTTCGTGGGCGGTGTCGACGATCGCGGCGAGCATGTCCTGGCGTTCGGGTTCGGCCCAGCCGTACGCGTCGGCGGGGGCTTCGGCGAACGGCGCCCCGCGGACGAGGGCGAGGGCGTGGGCGAGCGCCGCGTCGGCGGTGGAGCTGGTGGAGCGCATGCCGCGGCGGTAGAGCCCGCGGAATTCGTCCCAGTCGCAGCTGACGGTCGGGGCGAAGGCGTAGCCGTCCGGCTGGTCGGTGCGCAGGTGGGGGCGGCCGTCCGCGGAGGTGCCGAGCCAGGCGGCGAGGCGGGTGAGTTTGCCGGGGAGCGGGCTGGCGGCGAGGGCGGGGGCGAGTTCGGCGAGGTGGGCCGCGCCGGGGTGCAGTTCGCGGTCCAGGGTGGCGTGGTCGATGCCGGGCCGCAGGGTGATGAGGGCGGCGAGTTCGGTGAGGCGGGGGACGGCGGCGGGTTCGGTGGTGCCGGTGGCGCCGGTGATGTCGACCGGTCCGAGGACGCGGAGCCTGGGCGCGGAGCGGCCGGCGTGGGCTTCGGGTGAGCGGAGGATGGCGAGCAGTTCGGCGCTGTCGGTGCGGGCGGCGGCCGCGCGGGGTGTGCCGGCGGCCGGGGAGGCGACGTCGGGGGCCGGGTCGTGGGTCGGTGTCGGTTCGGGGGCGGGTGCCTGGTCCGCGGAGCGGTCGGGCTGCCGGGGGACGGCGGGCTGCGGCGGGCGGCCCGGTCCGGAGGCGGCGTGGCGGCCGATGCCGTTGGCGGTGTGCCGGGGCGGGGGCGGTGTGTCGTCTCCGCTCGCGCCGGGCAGGTCGGCCGTCGACCGGTCGGCGGGCGGCGCCTCCACGGCGGGCCGGTCCGCGGTGCAGATCTGTGCGGAAGCCGCCAGGATCCTCGGCCGCCACGACAGGCCTGCCTTCCGGCACGTGGTCG
>NZ_JBEYFP010000685.1:0-3109 GCF_040634455.1 Kitasatospora sp. NPDC007106 | reverse complement strand
CGACGCCCGGACGGCCGGCCCGGCGGGCCCGGCGGGCCCGGTCGGCCCGGTCGGCTCAGCGTTCCTCGACGGAATGTACGAGGGCAGGTACCTGTCCCGGCCGCTGTTCCTCGGCCACGCCGAACAGGTGCAGCTCCACGCCGACCTGGAGAACCTGCGCACCGCCCTGGCGGCCCTCCCCGACCTGCTCTTCGGCGGCGACTTCGAGGCGTTCGCCCGGGCCGTCGGGCTGACCGACGTCCAGGTCTCCGCCGTGATGCGCGGCCGCGGCGCGACCGTGAGCCGGCAGACCCGGGCCGACCTCTACGCCGACGACACCGGCTTCAAGCTGCTCGAACTCAACATCGGCAGCGCCGTCGGCGGGATGGACAACCCCGACATGTGCCGGGAGCTGCTCGCCCGCCCGCACCTCGCGGACTTCGCCGAACGCCACAAGCTCGGCTTCGTGGACTCGCTCCGCGAACAGGTCGAGAACATCGTGGTGGAGAGCGGCTACGGCTCCGGGGACGACCCCGTGGTCGCGCTGACCGACTGGCCGGACGCGTACGGGCGGATGCTCCCCTACATGGAGGCGCTCTGCGAACGCTGGGGCGAGTACGGGCTGGAGGCGTACCCCTGCCACGTCGGGCAGCTGGAGGCGCGGGACGGCCGGGTGTGGCTGGGGGAGCGGCCCGTCGACATCGTCTTCCGGGTGTTCCTGATCGGCGACCTGCTCAAGTCGCCGGAGTCCCTGCGCCTGGTCGACCCGATCCTCGACGCCGCCGACCGCGGCGAGGTCCGGATCTTCACACCGCTGGACTCGGCCGTGTACGCCAGCAAGGGCGCCCTCGCCCTGCTCTCCGACGAGCGGAACCGGCGGCTGTTCGGCGCCGACGTGCTGGCGGGCCTCGACCGGATCCTCACCTGGACGCGGATGGTCCGTCCGGGCCCGGTCACCCTGGAGGACGGGGAGTCCGTCGACCTCGTCGAGTACGCCCTGGCCCACCAGCACGACCTGGTGCTCAAGCCCACCTCGCTGGCCGGCGGCACCGGCGTGCTGCCCGGCTGGACACCGGGCCTGACCGCACAGGAGTGGAGCACGCGCATCCACGCGGCGCTCGACCGCCCGTACATCCTCCAGCGGCGGGTCCGGCCCTCCGTCGAGCTCTTCGCGGACGACAACGGCGAACTCCGCCCCTGGACACCGCTGTGGGGGGTGTTCACCGTGGTCAACGGCTACGGCGGCGCCTACGTACGCGCCACCCCCGCCGACGGCGGAGGACTGGTCGTCAACCTCGCCACGGGGGCGCACGCCGGTCCCGTCCTCCACGGACTCGCCCCGAGCTGAGCAGTGGTGCACCGCAGCTCGTCCCGCCCCGACCTGCCGCCGCCCGGCGGACCGTAAGGACGTGGCAGCATCGGCATCGTGGTGATCTACGACGAACGGCTCTCCGTTCCGGTGCGCTGGTGGCTGGCCGCCGCGGCCTCCGCCGCCGGGCTGGCCGCGGCGCTGCTCCCGCTCGGACCGATGCCCGCGGTGGCCGCCGGCGCCCTGCTGCTGGCGGTCACGGCCTCGGTGCTGCGCGGCTACGGGGCGGTGCGCATCCGGGTCTGCGACGGTGTGCTGGTGGCCGGGCAGATCGTGCTGCGGGCCGAGCACTTCGGCGGGATCGAGATCCTCGACGAGACCGAGGCGCTGGCCTGGCGCACCCGGCGGGCCGGTCCGCGGGCCCGGCTGCTGATGCGCGGGTTCCTGCCGCAGGCCGTCCGGGTCGACATCGTCGAGCCGACCCTGCTCTGCCCGTTCGTCTATCTCTCCACCCGCCGCCCGGCCGAACTGGCCGGCGTTCTCGCCGACGCCCGCACCCGGTACGGCCTGCACACCGCGGCCTGATCCGCGCACGGCCCTGCGCCGGGGGTCTCAACGGCTCCCGGCGGCACGCCAGTCGGCGGCGAGGGCGGCGACGGTCGGGTGGCGCCCGGCCGGATCGGGGTCGGTGGCCCGGGCGATCACCGCGAGACCGGCCGGACCGCCGCGCCAGGCGCGTTCCTCGTCGCCGGCGTCCAGCAGCAGGCGGGCGGCCCTGCCCAGGGTGAACACCGTCGACCGGGTGTCGACCACGGCTTCCCGGGTGCACTGCTCCGGTGCCAGGTAGCGGCGCGAGCCCGGCAACCGGTCCTCCGTCAGGACGAAGGGCCCGGGTCGGTACTCGTCCAGGTCGACCAGCCGCAGGGTACGGGCCGCGAAGTCGTACAGCATCGAGCCGTCGTAGAGGTCGACCGCGATGAAGCCTGCGGCCTCGACCGCGAGATGGGCGTCCAGCAGCCGGTCCACCGCCGTCAGGACCTCCGGCAGCGGCAGCGCCCGGAACCGCGCCATCGGGCTGCCGGGACTCGTCCGGTCGCCGGGCCGCCCGGCCACCGGGTGGTACAGCACCTCGCCCGGGCACCACGGCAGGACGACCGCCGGGCGCCCGTCCGCGGTGAATCCGTGCACCTGCGGCACGATCGCCGGATGCCGGACCGCCCGGTGCAGGGCCCGACCGCGGAGCACCGCGGCAGCGGCCGCGTCCGTCCGTGCCGCCTTGACGAACCACCGCTCACCACAGGCGAGTTCGACCCCGTAGGAGTGGCAGCCGGAGTCCTGTGCGCGGAAGGCCGCGAACACCGTACCGAGGTGGCCGAGCAGGGACTCCAGCCCGGTGACCTCGCGGAGGCCGAGGACCCGGTGGCCGGTCACCGGACGCCGCCGGTCAGCAGCCGCCAGGGCGCGGTGAGCAGCGCCGCCTCCTCCGGCGTCGGCAGACCCGGGGCGCCGAGGGCCATCGCGGCGCCGAGCAGCGCGTCCGCGGCGCCCGACCAGGTCCGGCCGAGCTGCAGGCCGCCCGGCTCCCCGTCCGCGTCGTCCTCGACGACGGTGAAGGCGGCCTCGCCGCCCCGGGTGCGGGCGCTCGCGAGGACGGCGGCGTGCACGGCGAGGAAGCCGCGGCCGATCGGCGAGCCCGGGCGTCCGGCGCCGGGGATCAGCAGGGTCGCTCCCACACCCCCGGGAAGATCGACAACGGCGACCACGGCGACACCGCCTGCGACCACTACCACCGCTACAGCGAGGACATCGGCCTCATGAAGC
>NZ_JBEYFP010000684.1:0-3111 GCF_040634455.1 Kitasatospora sp. NPDC007106 | reverse complement strand
GCGAGCGCGGCGGCCACCGCGGGGAGCCAACCGGCCACCGCACCCGCGCCGGTGCCGACCGCACCGGCGGCGATCAGGGCGGGTAGCAGACAGCAGGCCGCGCAGGCCAGGCCGGCCAGGCCCGACAGCACCTCGGCGGAACGCGGGGTCCGGTCAGCAGCAGGGTTGGTCACGGCGCTTCTCCTCGGCGAGATCGGTGAACGGGATCGGGCAGCAGGTGCTGCCCGCACAGGCGATCAGGTCGTCGCAGCCCGCGTCGACGGCGGCGACCAGCGCCCCGCGGACGACCGTCAGGTCGGCGATCCTGGCGTCGACCTCGGCGAGCTTGGCCGCGGCGCGCTCCTGCAGGCCGGGCACCGGACGGCCGTGCCGGTGGCGGCCGGCCTCCAGCAGGTCGGCGACCTCGTCCAGGGTGAAGCCGAGCCGCTGCGCCGCCTTGATCACCCGAAGCACCGTCACCGTCTCCTCGCCGTACAGGCGGTGGCCGCCCGGCGAGCGGTCGGGCTCGACGAGCAGGCCCCGGCGTTCGTAGTAGCGCAGCGTCTGCACGTTCACCCCGGCCGCCTCGGCGACCTGCCCGGAGCGCAGGCCCTCGTTCACCGCGGCCTCCCGGCGGAGCGTGCCCGCGTCTCGAGGGCGTCCAGCACGGCCGCGTGCGCGCCGTCCACCGCGACCTCCAGCAGCACGGCGTCCGGTCGGGCGGTGACCGTGAACGCGAAGAACGAGCAGCAGCCGCCCTCGCGTTCGGCCAGGTCGCGCACCGACTGCTCGGCGCCGGCGTCGAGTTCCAGCCGCAGCCGGAGCGGCCCTGGCCGCGACAGCCCGTTCAGGCGGTCCGTGAACAGGCCGTCCCACTCCGCCACCCGGAGCGGCCGCTCCTCGGTGGGCAGCGTGCACGACGCCGGCACCCACTCCCCGTCGCCCATCGCGCTCACTCCCGTCGTCAGGTCCCCGGGCGGGGACGTCTTCGACGGTAAACCCGTATCCGGGTACCGGATGCAAGCGCCGGTCGGTCGTCCGCACCGACGCCGCCTTCGCTGCTCAGCGTGACAATTGGTCGCCTATTGTCGATCCATTGGGATATTTCCACCAATCTGAGCTCACCGTTTGTGATCGACATGGCCGGGTAGGCGGGCCAGAGTCTTCGTCGGACGGATCCTCGATGCCCGACGGATCGACGACGGGGACAGCCACCTCCGTAGGACACACCATGAAGAACGCCGAGCTTGCCGCAACCGTCGGCGCGGGCTACCTCCTCGGGCGTTTCCACAAGGCCCGGTGAGCGATGGCCCTCGCCGGGGCGGTCGCGGGAAAACGCCTGACCACTGATCCTGCAGCGCTGCTCGGCGGCCTGCTCGAGTCGTCGCCCCCGGCTCCGGCAGCTGGCCGGCAACCGCGTCAACGCGCTGACCGACTCCCTCCAGCGCCGGACGGAGTCCCTGCGTTCCGGTTCCTCCGGCGACTCCGGTGACGAAGCGGACCACGAGGAACCCGAGGAACCCGAGGACGAGTACGAGGACGAGGACGAGGAAGAGGACTTTGACGACGACTCCTACGACGAGGAACCCGAGGAGGAGGAGGACGAGGAGCCCGCTCCGCGTTTCCACCGCCGAGTCCCCGCGGAGAGCAGGTGATCCACCGTGTCCGCCGTCGCCACACAGACCAGCCGCTGTCTCGACCGCCCTCCGGCGGGCGGGCCGGCCGACGCCCTGGACCTGATCCTGGACAAGGGCCTGATCATCGAGGTCTACGTCCGCGTCTCCTTGGTGGGCATCGAACTGCTGACGGTCGACACCCGGATCGTCGCCGCCGGCGTGGACACCTATCTGCGCTTCGCCGAGGCGGTGAACCGGCTCGACCTGGCCGACGGCCGTAGCCCGGGCCCGTCCGAGCTGGTGAACGGCGTGCATGACGACGGAGCTCGCGACCGGTCCGCCGGTGCGCCGGAGGGCGCGCAGGAGCAGGACGGTCAGCAGGATCGGCAGCACGAGGAGCGGCAGCGCCGCCGCACCCGTCCCGCCGCTCACCGGAGGGAGCAGGAGCGATGACCGCCCGGGCCGGCACCGGCAACGGCAGGGGCGGCGTCCCCGCCCGGGCCTGCTACGTCTACGGCATCGTGCCCGCCGGCACCCGGACGCCCGACGACCTGCGGGGCGTCACCGATCCGCCGGCGCGGATCGGTGTGGTCGGCCGCGGCCGGGTGGCCGCCGTCGTCAGCGAGGTGCCGGTGGACCGGCCGCTCGGCACCGCCGCCGACCTGCGCGCCCACGCCGGCGTGCTGGACACCCTGGCCGCGCGGCACACCGCCGTCCTGCCGATCCGCTTCGGCGCGGTCGTCCGCGACAGCCACGCGGTCGAGGAGGACCTGCTCGCGCCCTACGAGGAGGAGTTCCACGCCGCACTGGAGGAACTGGCGGGGCACGCCCAGTTCACCGTCCACTGCGACTACCGGGAGGAGGAACTCCTGCGCGACATCGTCGCCGACCGGGCGGACATCGCCCGGCTCCGCGAGGACGTCGCCACCCAGGGCGAGGCGGCCGGCCACTACCTCCGCGTCCGGCTGGGCGAGCTGATCGCCGACGAGATCGCCGCCCGCCGGGACGAGGACGCCACCGTCCTCGCGGACAGCCTCGCCCGGCACGCCACCGCCGTCGCGCCCGCCCGGTCCGGCCCGGCCGAACAGCGCTTCAGCGCGGCCTTCCTGGTACGGGAGACCGAGCGGGCGGCGTTCGAGCAGGCCGCCGAGGGGCTGGCCCGGCGGTGGGCCGGCCGACTGCGGGTCCGTTTGCTCGGCCCGCTGGCGCCCTACGACTTCGCCGCCGCCTTCGCAGAGGCGGCGGAAGGGATCGGGTAGCGATGCGACCCCTGTCCGCACCGGCGGCCCCGCCGCATGGCGCCGCCCGCGGGGAGTTCCCCGGCCGGGCGGCGGGACACCCGCGCCGCGCCGGATCCGCCAGGCATCGGGAGGTGTGAGCCGTGCCAGTCCGCAGACCCCGCCCCGCCGAGGGCGACGAGCCGGAGCGGCCGATCGAGCGCCGTTCCCGCCGGACACCCCGGCCGACCCGCCGCGCACCGCCCGCCGCCGGGCCCCGGAAGACCCTCCGGACACCC
>NZ_JBEYFP010000683.1:0-3119 GCF_040634455.1 Kitasatospora sp. NPDC007106 | reverse complement strand
CCGAACAGCAGCAGTTCGACCGATCCGGCGCTCTCCCCGCGCTGGACGAGGTGTTCGGCGACGGCGCTGAGCTTCATCGGTTCGCCGGCGAGGACGTGCACGCCGAAGCCGTTGACCAGGTCGGCGATGTAGTCGTTGGGTGCGGAGCCGCCGACCGGCAGGCGGACGTTGTCGACCGGCGCGTGGTGCAGGGCGCCCTCGATGAAGAGGAAGCCGCTGTAGAGCTCGCCGGCGCGGAACAGGTTGGCGACCCGGTGGCCCGGCTTGAGGCCGGCCTGGACCATGCCCGCGCCGAAGGCGGTGAGCGCCTCGGCGTGCTCGGTGCGGGTCCACGGCGAGAGCTTGGGGGCGCCGGTGGTGCCGCCGGACTTGTAGACGCCGGCGTCGGTGAGCGGGCCGGTGAGCAGGCGGTTGCCGCGGGTCGCGGCCCAGAAGGCGTCCTGGTCGACGAGGGGCAGCTGGGTGATGTGCGAGACGGTCCGCGGGACGTCGCGGTAGGCCTCGGCGTAGAACGGCGAGTGGGTGCGGGCGAGGTCGACGAGTTCCTGCAGGGACTTGGCGGGCACGGGTCCTCCGGACGGGGGGTCGGGGCGTCGTTTCTTCAAGGGCGCCCGGGTGGTCGGTTCAGGGGTGCTGGGGGCACACCTGGCCCTTCGAGGACGGTTGCTAGGGCAGGTCGGGGCGGCCGATCCAGGTGCGGGCGAGGGTCTGCACGTGGGTGCCGTCGCGGTCGGTGAGTTTCTGGTCGAGGTAGTCGGCGGCCCACCGGCCGGCCGGGATCCGGAACGGCGGGTCGTCGGCGCCGAGGGTGTCGACCACGACGTCGGCGACGTCCTGGGGCTGCTGGCCGGCGCCTTCCCAGCCCTTGGTGCGGACCCAGTCGACGTAGTCGGCGAAGGTGTCGGCGTACGGGCCGGAGGCGGCCTGGACGGTGGTGCGGTTGACGTCCGGGAAGATGCCGAAGTTGGTGCCGCGGACGAATCCGGGCACCACCAGGGACACCCGGACGCCGTGCGCGGCAGCGACCGGGGCGAGGCTCTCCATGAAGCCCTCGACGGCGAACTTGGCGGCGCAGTAAGCCTCGTTGAAGGGCTGGCCGACGATGCCGTGCACGCTGCCGATGGTGATCAGGCTGCCGCGGGCGGCGCGCAGCAGCGGCATCGCGGCCCGGCTGACCGCGATCACCCCGAAGAAGTTGACCTCCAGGTTGGTCCGCAGTGCGGCCATGGTGGACATCTCCAGGGTGGGGTCGAAGTTGGAGATGCCGGCGTTGTTGACGACGGCGTCCAGCCGCCCGTACTCCTCGGCGACGGCGTCGAGGCAGGCGGTGACGGAGTCGGCGTCGGTGACGTCGAGCCGGCGGACGTCGACCTCCACGCCGGCCTGCCCTGCGGCCGAACGCAGGGCTCCGGCGCGGTCGGGGTCGCGCACGGTCGCGACGACCGCGTACCCGGCCCGGGCGGCGGCGACGGCGGTGGCCAGGCCGATGCCGGAGGAGGTTCCGGTGATGAGGACGGTCCTGCGCGTGGTGGTCATGAGGTGCGCTCCGCGAGGGCCGCGTCGGCCGCCCCGTCCTCGGCCGCCGCGCGGGCCTTCTCGCGTTCGGCGGCGTCCAGCAGGGGCTGGATGCGGATCGCGGGCAGGAAGGAGAACGCGGCGAGCAGGGTGCCGCCGGTCATCACGACGCGGGCGGCGTCGAGGATGCCGAGGGAGTCGGTCAGCAGGCTGACGGCCCAGCCGCCGACGAGGGCGGCGAGCGGGATCACGCCCCAGGTGACGGTGCGGTAGGCGGCGTGCATGACGCCCTGGTTCTGGGCGGACATCCGGGACTGCCGGGCGGGTGCGCTGCACACGTTGATGCAGGACATGAAGAAGCCGTAGCAGCCCATGGTCACGGCGATCACCGGGCCGGTCGGCAGGGTGGGGGCGGCGAGCACGCCGAGGCCGACCAGGCAGTGCAGCAGCAGGCCGTAGGCCATCGTCCGGCCGGTGCCGAACCGCTCGCTGATCTTGGGGGCGACCACGGCGCCCAGCAGTGCGCCGACCGCGGCGACCGACATGGCCGCGCCGAACACCGCGACGGAGACGCCGAGTCCGCGGTAGGCGAGGACGGGCAGCACGGTGACGAAGATCGGGCCGCCGCAGTTCAGCGTGATGGCGGCGACGACGACCCGGCGCAGCACCGGGTCGGACCAGTTGAGCCGGAAGCCGAGGGTGAGGCGCTCCCGGACGGAGCCGGTGACGGGTGTGCGGTCGCCCCAGGAGGGCATCGAGCGCAGGCAGAGCGCCGAGACGAGGTAGCTGGCGGCGTCGACGAGGAGGGCGGCGACGCCGAGGGCGCTGTAGAGGGCGGCGGCGATGGACGGGCCGGAGACCTCGGAGACGGAGCGGCTGCCCTCCAGTCGGGAGTAGGCCCGGACGAGGTCGTCCTTCGGGACCACGGCGGGGACGGCGATCAGGTAGCCGACGGTGAAGAAGATGGTCGCGCCGCTGATCGCCGCGACGCAGCCGAAGATCAGCGGGGTGGAGAGCCAGCCGAGCCAGTAGGCGAGCGGGATGACGCCGACGGCGGCCAGCCGCACGAGGTCGCAGGCGAGCATCGTCCACCGCTTGTCCCAGCGGTCGACGAGCACGCCGGCGATCGGTCCGAGCAGCGGGATGCCGAGGTACTGGGCCATCGCGACGATGCCGACCTGGAGGGCGGAGGCGTGCAGCACGAAGATCATCAGGGTGGGGACGACGAAGACGGTGACCCGGTCGCCGACGGTGCTGATGGTCTGGCCGGCCCAGAACAGGTTGAAGCCCCGGCCGAGGGAGGCGGGCAGGCGCGGTTTCACGAGTCCTCCCGGACGACGAGGTCGGACGTCTTGCCGGTGCGGCCGTTGCTGATCAGTGCGTCGACGGTGCGCACCCGGAAGCACTGCGGGTCGTGCTGGAAGGCGGTGCTGAGGGTGAAGGTCGCCGAGAGGATCTCCTTGCGCAGCCGCTCGGTGTCGACCTCGGCGCCGGGGGCGGGGAGCAGCAGCACCTCGACGGACGAGGCGCGGCCGCCCTGTTCGGTGACCAGGACCTGGGCCTGTGTCACGCCGGGCTCGCGTTCGGCCTGGGCGACGATCTGC
>NZ_JBEYFP010000682.1:0-3133 GCF_040634455.1 Kitasatospora sp. NPDC007106 | reverse complement strand
CGTGCCGCGGGGCGCCGGGCGGCGTCCCGCGGCACGGTCCCGGTTCTCAGACGCGCTGCCAGAGCGCCGGGACGATCGGCGGCTCCCAGCCGGTCTGGGCCTGGTGGCCCTGCAGGCAGACGTAGCTCAGTCCGGCGTAGGTGACGGTGTCGCCGGCCCGGTAGACGGTGCCGGCCGCCCAGGTGCCGGTGCCGGGCCCGCTGCCGACCACCAGGGAGTAGGTGGTGCTGTGGGTGGCCGGGCCGCTGCCGGTGACGGTGATCGAGTACGTTCCGGACGCGGTGCCGGCGGCCGCCGAGACGGTCATCACCGCCGAGGCGCCGGACTGCACGGACGAGGGGCTGAAGCTCACCGTGACACCGCTCGGCAGGCCGGTGGCGGTCAGTGCGACCGTGCGGGCGCTGCCGGAGGTGACGGCGGTGGCGACGGTCGCGGTGGTCGAGCCGCCGGCCTCCACGCTGCCGCTCGCCGGGTTCACCGCGAGCGAGAAGTCGTCGCCGGGCACCGTCCCGCCGACCGAGGTCTTCCACAGTGCGGAGGCGACGCCGTCGGCGCTGCGGTCGAGCGCGGTGGCGCCGATGTTGCCGGTGGTGTCGCAGGACTGGTGGTAGCAGGAGTCGTACGCCCGGTTCGCGGTGCCGCCCCACTTGGCCGCCTGGGCGGCCGTCTTGACCGCACTGGCGCCGGCCGCGTAGCCGGAGGTGGGGATGCCGGCCTGCTGGAAGGAGTAGTCGTCGGAGCGGCCCTGGCCCTCGGTGTTCTCCTCGGGCTGCAGCCCCAGCGAGTCCCAGTACGCCTTCAGTGGGGCGGCGGCGGCCGAAGTGAGGTTGTTGACGAAGTAGCCGGCGTTGGGCGAGCCGACCATGTCGAAGTTGTAGTACGCCTTGATCGCCGCACGCTGGGTCGAACTCAGCTGGGAGACGTAGTGGTTGGAGCCCTGCAGGCCCTGCTCCTCGCCCGTCCACCAGGCGAACCGGACGTGCCGGGTGAGGGTCGGGTTCTGCTGGGCGAGCACCAGGGCGTTCTCCAGCAGGACGGCGGAGCCGGAGCCGTTGTCGTTGATGCCGGGCCCGGCGGCGACGCTGTCCAGGTGGGCGCCGAACATGGTGACCTGGTCGGCGGGGCCGCCCGGCCAGTCGGCGATCAGGTTGTTGGAGGTGTAGCTGCAGCTGGTGCAGGTCTGCTCGGTGACGGTGTAGCCCGCCGCCTGCAGCTTGCCCTTGAGGTAGGCGACGGACTGGCCGTGTCCGGCGCTGCCGGCCCGGCGGTTGCCGCCGTTCTGGTCGGCGACGGTGTTCAGCTGGGCGAGGTGGGCCTGCACCTTGGCGACGTCGATGTCGGGTGCGCCGCCGCCGGGGTTGCCGCCGCCGCCCACGGTGAGCGTGTACTGCGCGGTGTGCACGGCGCTGCCGGTGCCGGTGACGGTCAGGGTGTACGTCCCGGCCGGCGCGGAGGCAGTGGCGGAGACGGTCATGGTGGCGGAGGAACCCGCCTGCACCGAGGAGGGGTTGAAGCCGACGGTGACGCCGCTCGGCGCGCCGGAGGCGCTGAGGCCCACCGTCTGCGCGCTGCCCGAGGTCACCGCGGTGGCGACCGCGGCCGTGGTGGAGCCGCCGGGCTGGACGCTGCCGGAGGCCGGGCCGACGGAGAGCGAGAAGTCGTTGGTGCCGGAGGGCGTGCAGGTCGGGTCGCCGCTCTGGGCCGGGACGCTGACGGCGTCCCAGGCGGCCTTGGTGCGGGTGAAGAAGGTGCAGCCCGGGTCGAGGTTCTTGGCGGCGGTCAGGGTCGCCGTCCGGTACCGCTTGTAGGTCATGCCGCTCGTCTTGAGCAGCATGCCGCCGTAGAAGATCCGGCCGGCGTCGCGGATGCCGACGCCGGTGACGGAGGAGCTGTTGCAGGTCGGGCTGGACGGCTTGCCGCCACCGGGGTTGGACCCCTCGGCGAGCAGGTAGAACCAGTGGTTCAGCGGGCCGGCCGCCGCGTGCTCCTCGGTGTTCGGGATCGACGCCGAGTAGCAGTTGGGGTTGCCGCCCACCTGCGAGGGGTTGTACATCACCCGGATGGGCCCGCTGCCGACCAGATTGATCGTCTCGCCGACGGTGTAGTCCGGGGAGTCGTACGGAGCGGGTTCGTTGGCGTACGCCTCGGTGAGCGCGCCCATGATGTCGCCGGTGCCCTCGCCGAGGCCGGCCTCGTTGTTGGCGCCGCCGGGCGTGTACTGGTCGATGCCGTGGCCGAACTCGTGGCCGACCACGTCCATCGAGGCGATCCACTCGTTGGCCTGGTTGTGGCCGATCGAGATCGACGAGCCGTCCCAGTAGGCGTTGACGTCGTTCAGGCCGACCTTGACCGGCCAGCTGCCGCCGTTGCCGTTGTGGCCGTTGCGGCCCAGCCAGTCCCGCAGCATGTCCCACTCCTTCTGCGCCGCGAACATCACGTCGGCGCAGCCGGTCTCCTTGCTGGTCGGGCTGCCGGTGCCCCAGGAGTCGGTGGACTTGGTGAACACCTGGCCGGTGCCGTAGTCGGCGCAGCTGAGGCCGGGCCGGTTCGGGTCGCGCAGCGCGTACGAGCCACCGGAGTTGGTGGTGCTGATGGTGACGGGCGCGGGGCCGTTCCAGCGGCTGTTGGCGGTGCCGGCGCGGACGTCGTCCCGGCTGTCCAGGACGGTGCCGGTGCGGGCGTCGACGAAGACGTGCAGCCGGCTGGGGGCGGTGGCCGTCCGGCCGGTGAGCACGGACTCCCAGGCGAGCCGGGCCCGGCCGTCGGTGACCTTGACGACCAGGCGGGCCGGTTCGGCGCCGTCGACGGTGGCGAGCCGGGTGCGGGCGGTCCGTTCGGCGTCGGCGGCGCTCACCGCGGGGGTGGTGGTGGGCACGCCGATCGCGCCGGGTGCGGCGTTCTGCTGGCCGCGGATCCGGCCCTGCCCGTCGGCGAGCACCACGGCGTCGCCGCCGACCACCGGCAAGCCGCGGTAACTGCGTTCGTACGCCACGGAGTAGAGGCCGCCGAGCCAGGGGGTGACGGCGTGCCGCTCGTAGCTCTCGCCGGGCCCCTTGGCGAGGGTGTCCAGGCCGGCCGCGGCCGCGCGGTCGGCCGCGGATACGGCGGCGGCCAGGGCGTTCGGCGGGGCGGG
>NZ_JBEYFP010000681.1:0-3135 GCF_040634455.1 Kitasatospora sp. NPDC007106 | reverse complement strand
GGGCCGACGGCGGCGAGGGTCCAGCCGGCGGGCTCCTCGCCGGAGCCGGCCGGTGCGGTCGCGGCGGCCAGCGGGCGGGGCAGCACGGCGCCGGTCCGCAGCCCGCCGGGCAGCCGTCCGCGGAGGCGGCAGCCGGTGAGCCCGGACGGTTCCTGGGTCTCCCGGACGGGCGGGTAGGCGAGCCGGCGCCCGGCCATCACCGGTCCGTAGAGCCGGGAGAGCAGGCCGGTGCGGTCGCCGAGCCGGAAGGCGGCGTCGCGGAGCAGGACCTCGGCCGGGCCGTCCACCAGCCAGGCGCGGGTCTGGATGTCGGTGTCGCGGACGACCCGCCGGGCGACCGCGGAGCGCTCCGGCCCGTAGCCGTCGAGCAGGGTGGCGGGCGCCTCGCCGTGGATCACCGCCGCGAGCTTCCAGGCGAGGTTGTGGGCGTCCTGCAGGCCGGTGTTGAGGCCCTGGCCGCCGGCCGGGCTGTGCACGTGGGCGGCGTCGCCGGCGAGGAAGACCCGGCCGAGCCGGAAGTCCCCGGCGTGCCGGGCGTGCACCCGGAAGACGCTCTGCCAGACCGGCTCGCCGATCCGGACGCCCTGCGGCCCGCGCTCGTCGACGATCTCCTGCATCATCGCGACACCGACGTCCTGGCCGGGCGGCAGGCTGGAGAAGAAGCGGAAGATGCCGTCGGGCAGCGCGACGACGACCAGCGCGCCCTGCGGGGACTGGTAGTAGTGCGCCTGGTCGGCCGGGAGTTCGCCCTCGATCGGGGCGTCCACCAGGGCGAAGGCGGTCTCGTAGGTGCTGCCGAGGAAGCCGGTGCCGATCTGGGCCCGGACGGCGCTGCCGGCCCCGTCGGCGCCGATGACGAAGGGCACCCGGGTGCGCTCGATCCGGCCGTCCCGGTGCTCCAGCACGGCGGTGACCCCGTCGGTGGCCTCGACCCGGCCGGAGAAGTCGAGGTTGTCGAAGCAGAGCAGGCGGACGCCGCGCTCCACCTTGCCGCCGAGTTCGTGCAGCCGGGCCTCGACGACGTCCTCGGTGGCGCTCTGCGGCAGGCAGAGCGGGGCGAGGTCCTCGGTGAAGCCGAAGGTGCCGAGCGGCCGCCGGTCGGAGTAGTACCGGAAGGCGTTGATCCGGACGGAGGCGGCGCGGATCGCGTCCAGCATGCCGAGGTCGTCGAGCACGTCCAGGGTGCGCGGCCAGAGCAGCAGGGCCTTGGGGAGGCGGGCGGCGGCCGGGGCCCGGTCGACGATCCTGATCCGGACGCCGCGGCGCAGCAGTTCGCAGGCGGCGAGCATGCCGGTCGGTCCTCCGCCGACGACCAGGACGTCGACGTCCGATGCGGTGATCGCTTTGTCTGTCATGGAACTGACTCCTCGTCTGCCCGGAGGCTGAGTAGCAGATTGACGCTGTCCATAAGATATCTTATGGTCGTCTCGGTTTGTGAAGTACGTAGATGACTGATGGATGGGGGAAGTGATGAGCGTCCTGGCGGAGCAGGACCTGGCCGCGCCGCGCGCGGGCCGCGCGGCCGGCGGGCCGGCGATCATGGTGGCGGTCGCGCTGGCCAGCGTGATGCTGCCGCTCACCGTCACCGGGCCGGCCGTGGCGCTTCCGGCGCTGGCGACCGACCTGGGGGCCGGCGTCGGCGCCGCACAGTGGGTGCAGAACGCCTACGGCGTCACCTTCGCGGCCTGCCTGCTGGCCGCCGGCGGCCTCGCCGACCGCTTCGGCCGGCGGCGGGTGCTGCTGATCGGCGTCCAGGTGTTCCTGGCGATGTCGCTGGTCTGCGCGCTGGTGCCGAACATCGTGCTGGTCGACCTCGCCCGGGCGCTGCAGGGCGTCGGCGCCGCCGGTGTCCTCACCAGCGGCGCGGCGATCCTCGCCGCCTCCTTCGACGGACCGGCCCGGGCCAGGGCGTTCGGCGTGCTCGGCGCCTCCTTCGGCTTCGGCCTGGCGCTCGGCCCCCTGGTCGCCGGTGTGCTGGTGGCCTCGGTCGGCTGGCGGGCGGTGTTCCTGCTGAACGTCGTGCTCGGCGCGGTCGTGCTCGCCCTGGTGCCGCGGCTGCCCGAGTCCCGCGACCCGGCCGCCCGCCGGATCGACCGGGGCGGACTGGTGACCTTCAGCGGCAGCCTGGCCCTGCTGGCGCTGTACTTCGTCGAAGGCCCGGAGCAGGGCTGGACGAGCGTCGCCGCGATCGGCTCACTGGTCGGCGCGGCCCTGTTCATGCTGCTCTTCGTGCTGGTCGAACTGCGCGTCGAGCGGCCGATGTTCGACCTGTCGCTGTTCCGCCGGCCGACCTTCGTGGTGGTGGTCTGCCAGCCGTTCACCATCACCTTCGGGTTCGTGGTGCTGCTGGTCTACCTGCCGCAGTACCTGCAGGGCGTCGGCGGCCGCAGCGCCACCGAGGCCGGCGCACTGCTGCTGCCGCTCACCCTGCCGGTGCTGGCCCTGCCGCTGGTCGCCGGGAAGATCGCCGCCCGGCTGCCGCTGCGGGTGATGCTCGCCGCCAGCTCCGCGCTGATCGCCGCCGGATCGCTCTGGCTGGTGGTGCTCGGCCCGGACGCCGGCTGGGCGCAACTGACCGGACCGCTCGCGGTGTTCGGCGTCGGCGTGGGCAGCGCCTTCGGCGTGATGGACAACGCCGCGGTCAGCGTCGTCCCGGTCGAGCGCTCCGGAATGGCCTCCGGCATCTTCAACACCATGCGCATCACCGGCGAGTCGGTCGCCATCGCCGGGGCCGGCGCGCTGCTGGCCGGCCTCTCCGCCGCGGGCCTGCAGGGCCGGGTGCCGGGGCTGGACACGGCCGGCGAACGCGCCCTGGCCGGCGGCGCGGTGCAGGGCCGGCTGGGCGAGCAGCTCGGCACCCTGCCCGCCGGGGTCCGCGCCGCCGCCTCGGACGCGGCCGCCGACGCCCTCACCTCGGCGATGCACACCGGATTCGTCGTCCTCGCCGTGCTCGCGCTGATCGGCGCGGTCACCACCTTCGCGGTGGTCCGCGACCGGGAGCTCACGGGCACCTCCTGACCGCGTCCGGCGCGGGCCGCCCCCCGGGCCGCCGCCGCCGCCCCCCCCCGCCCCCCCCCCCCCCCCCCCCCCCCCCCCCCCCCCCCCCCCCCCCCCCCCCCCGCCCCAGGGTCTACC
>NZ_JBEYFP010000680.1:0-3139 GCF_040634455.1 Kitasatospora sp. NPDC007106 | reverse complement strand
GCCGACAGCGCTGGCGCCGCGAGGAGGCCCAACACCGGGTGCACCACCCGTTCGCGCTGCCGGTGCGCTGGCAACAGGTGCCGGCGGGGGTGGCCGACCAGGCGGCGAACGCCCTCCTGCTGGCCCCCGGGGAGGCCCGCGTCGAACCGGACCTCAGCGGCGACCTGCGGCGGGTCGCCGCGATCTACCAACGCATACCGTCGGGCCGGCTGGTGGTCCTCGGCCGGGCCGGATCGGGCAAGTCGATCCTGGCGGTCCGGTTCGCCCTCGACCTGCTGGACGCCCGCACCCGCAACGAACGAGTGCCGGTGATCTTCAGCCTCGGCGCCTGGGACCCGACCACCGTGGCCCTGCGCGACTGGCTGATCGGCCGGCTGCTGCGCGACTACCCGCACCTGGCCCGCCGGGTCCCTAGCGGCAAGACGCTGGCCGCGGACCTGCTCGACGACGACCTCGTCCTCCCCGTCCTCGACGGGTTCGACGAACTCGCCGAAGACCTGCGCGCCCCTGCCCTCGAAGCACTCAACCTGTCCCGGCTGCCGCTCGTCCTCACCAGCCGGAAGGCCGAGTTCACCGCCGCCGTCCGGACGGCCCACGCCCCGCTGGCCGCCGCCGTCGTCCTGGAACTGCGCGACCTGGACCTCGACGACCTGCGCGGCTACCTGCCCCGGACCGACCCGGCCTTCCCCGGGCCCGCCGACACCGACGGGCAGGGCGCGACCTGGGAGACCGTCCTCGACCCCACCCGGACGGCGCAGAGCGCGGGCCGCGCCAACCTCGCCGCCGCGCTGCGCACCCCGCTGATGATCGCCCTCGCCCGCACCATGTACAGCGACCACCCCGAACGTCGGCCGGGCGAACTCCTGGACACCGCCCGCTTCCCCGACCCCGAGGCGATCGAGGAGCACCTGCTGGCCGGGTTCGTCCCCGCCGTCTACCGCCCCCGTCCCACCGAACGGCTCGGCACCACCCACCGCCGGCCCGGACCGTGGGACGCGGAACGCGCCGAACGCTGGCTCGGCCACCTCGCCGACCACCTGACCCGGCTCGGCCGCGAACGGCAGGACCTCACCTGGTGGGAGGTCGGCACCGGCATGAGCCGCCTCTCGCGCACCGTGATCATCGCAGTCCTGGCCGGCATCGCCTTCGGAGTCACCACCGCGATCGGCAACCTCCCCGTCGACCTGGTCGCCACCGCGCACAGCTTCCGGTTCGCCGTCGTCCGCGGCCTGCTGGTCGGCGTCCTGCACGGCCTCGCCGCCGGCACGCTCTTCGGACTCGTCTACTGGCACGCCTCCGCCCGCGCCGCCCTCAGACCCTCGCCGGTCCGCATGCGGCTCAGCACCGGCACCCCGATGACCCGCCGCAAAGCCCGCACCCGGTCCCTGATCGGCCTGTGTGCAGGAGCAGCCGGCATGGCGCTGCTCATCCTGGTCGACGAGGGCTTGGTGGCTCCGATCGGACTCGCCGACGGGCAGGGCGCCGGACTCGCCGCCGGGCTGCTGTTCATCCCGCCGATCGCCCTCGCCACCGGGCTGGTCTTCGGCCTGATCGCCCTGTTCGAGGCCCCGGTCCGCTCCGAATCCGTCGTCAGTCCCGCCGACCTGCTGCACATCGACCGCCGCAACGTCGCCTACCACCTGCTCACCTGGGCGCTCGTCCTCGGCATCGGCGTCGGCCTGCTCAACGGCATCGTGTACGGGCCGCTGCGTGGCTTCGAGGTCGGCCTGGTGTTCGGACTGGAGGCCGCGTTCGGCGCCGGGCTCGGCTACGGACTGAGCCTGACCGCCTGGGGCCAGTGGGTGGCACTGGCCCGCATCTGGCTGCCGCTCACGGGGCAACTGCCCTGGGCGCTGATCGCTTTCCTGGACGACGCCCACCAACGCGGTGTGCTCCGCCAGGTCGGTGCGGTCTACCAGTTCCGCCACGCCTGGATCCAGAGCCACCTGAGCCGCAGCCACCAGCAGCGCCACGGCCGCGAACAGCGCCGGCGCGACCACTCGACGGAAGGGGCACGATGAGCGCCGAATCCCGTACGCACCGCCCGAGCAGGCGCACCCGGCGCGCGGCCGTTGCCGCAACCGCCACCGCCCTCGTCGGCGCCCTCGCCACCGCCCCCGCGGCCGCCCGGCCCGCCGCCCCCACCCTGCACTACACCTGCGTCTTCCCGACCATCGGCGGACAGGCCATCACCGCCAGGATCTCCGCGGACGTCCCGGCCACCCTGCCGGTCGGCGAGTCCAGCCCGGCCTTCGCCATCCGGGCGGCCGCCACCGTCGAGGCCTCCTTCACCCTCGGCCTGCGCTACGTGCTCGGGGTGCGCACCATCGAAGGCTCGGTCGACGCCGAGACCCGCGTCCTCGCCCCGCAGGGCGAGAGGGCCGTCCCCGTCCACCTCGCCATCACCCGCACCCCCGTTCCCGCCTCCGGCGCCTTCGAGATCCCCGCCACCGGCAACGCGCCCCGGCTCTCCTTCACCCGCCCCGGCACCGGGCGCGTGACCGCCGACAAGTTCACCCTCCACCTCGTGCCCAAGGACGCCGACGGCAACCTGGCCGGGCCCGGCCGGGTCGACGTCCCCTGCACCCTGAACGCCGGCCAGGACGACACCGTCGCCCCCTTCGAGGTCACCGCCGCGAAAGCCCCTCCCACCCCGTCCTCCGCCGCCCCTCCGTCCTCCGCCGCCCCTCCGTCCGCCCCGGCCCCATCCTCCGCAAGCCCGGCCACCACCCCGCCGGGAACGGACGCCTCCGCCGCCGCAAGCACCGCCTCCTCCGCCACCACCCCGCCGGCCCCTCCAGCACCGGCGTCCGCCGCCCCGCTGACGCAAACCGCCCAATCCGAGAGCTCCGGCCTGGTCACCGCCGCAATCGCCGCAGCCCTCGCCGCTGCCGTTGCCGCAGCCGCCGTCCTCCACCGGCGGCGGTCGAAGCGCCGCAGAGCATCCGAGCCCTCGTCCTGACCGTCCGTCATGCTGTGCCCGACGCCTGCCTCGGCGACCCTCGGCGGTTCTCGGCGGCCCTCGGCCGAGGAACTGCCCAGCACCGGGATCACCGGTGCACACCTGTCGGGGCGGGCAATGGTCGGCACTGGGCCCGGGGCCGCCCGCCCGGCGCGCGGCGCCCGCCCGGGGGGGGGC